>JBBQEC010000209.1:0-4560 GCA_038320305.1 Candidatus Limnocylindrales bacterium
CCTTCTCCGCGATTGACAGCATCGTTCCGTCCTCGCTTATGGCACCCGACTGGTAAGTGGCAAGTGCTTTTGTATTTTCAAATTAAGTGTTCACTAGTGGTGGCTGCTACACGGTGTTCACTCTTCGAGCGTAACGCTGAATTGTTATTATCGTGTGAGTGCCTGGCGAAGGTTCGTCACAATTGGAACAATTCGGCTCTCGTTGACATCTACCGATTTTCCGTCCAGGACTGACAACACCCCGCTTCATTCAGCGCGATGATCAGTTCTGCTAAACTTTGATTGCCCTTTGGAGTTCAACTGCATGATTCGTCGCAGAAATTTTTACGCTACTATCGGCAGCACAGTTGCTGTTCTTTTTCTCGCCGGTTCCCTGAGCATATCCCATCCAACCCACGTTATGTCGGGTTCCCTCGTATTGGCGCCCGGGATTACCCAGGCCGACGACGATCTTCATGCCAGCGTTCTTGCAGCGTGGGGACACGCAAATACGGCCGATCGGAAGCCCGACCGGCAAGTCGGAGATGCTACGCCCTTGCGTGCGCTCGTAGGATCGCCGGATGACGGCGCCAACCAAGCCCGTACGGGCCGCGCCAGCGAAGACCTATCCGCGTCGGACGCGCGCCGCCCTGAAGTTCGCTCTCATGCAATTGACGCCTCGCTTCGTGAGACTCGCGTGTTTTGCTCTCATCGTGCTTGGGTGCGCCGCGGGCTCCGGGTTGTCTCAGCCAACTGGCCCACCCTCCTCGGCGCTGGCGCTGTCAACGCCCGATGTAGGCTGCCGGTCGGCTCGGTTGACAATCGTGAACCAGACCACTGGCGCGGTCGGGGCGAGGCTCAACGACGTATGGCTCGCCGAGGTCCCCCCGAACTCGACGCGGATTGTTGATCCGAATGGAGTCGACCAGCCGCCGCCCTTGCCGTGGGACGCTGTCGTCACTGACGCGAACGGCCACCTTCTCGTTTCGTTTCCGATGCAGGCTGGGACGGACCGGAACGTAACGGTGAGCGAGAGTGGCGCCGTCGACGCCGGGGCATCGGCTCGGCCGGGTTGCCCGACGATCTAAGTCGCTAGACGAAGGGTATTGAGCCGGAACTCTCAGTGCTCGACGTAGGGCAACATCTCGCCGGCGCGAACGGGAATCGTCAGTCGGTTCTGAGGTGGCGGATACGGGCAGTCGTAGGCAGGGCTGTAGACACACGATGGGTTGTAGGCGTAGTTGAAATCGAGCTCAACTGGTTCGTCGGGCGCTTCTGAGTCGAAGGGCGCCTCTGCGTAACGTCCGGCGCCGTATGTCTCCGTGCCCGAGGTCGCGTCTCGGAATGGTATGAACAGCACTTCGTTGCCGTCACGCTCGCTGACGAAGGCGGTCAGGCGATGCTCTGACCCGTCCCTGTCGAAGACGAGGTCGCCCGCGACATGCATCTGCCGAACCTGGCCGGTTGAAGTCGCGATGTCGGCATGGTCGCCGGCAGTGGGCGTCGTGGCATCGAGTCGGGCTGCAAGGCGCCAGTCGGCGTCAGGTGCAAAGAATCGGGGACCCTCGTAGCCGGCCGGTTGGGCGTGGCCGCGCCAGTCGAACTGGTGCTCGTAGTAGTGCTTCGTCCAGTCGCGGTCGGCGAGCAGCTCTGCCTGCCAGTCATAGGCGTGGTGATGATGCTCGTGCTCGTCGTGCTCGTGCTCGTGCTCGTCGCCGCCGTGATCGTGTTCTTGGCCGTGATCGTGATCGTGGTCTTCGCCCATCTGCTCGCCTTTCTATCGCCCCAGCAAGTCGCTCTCGAGCGATCGCATCGCGTCGCGCTCGTCGGCATCAGCATGATCCCAGCCGCAAATGTGGAGCACGCCATGAGTCACCAACAGACGCACCTCGTCGGAAACTGACCAGCGAACATCACCGGTCTGGCCACCTAGTCCTTGCACGGCCTGCTCGGTGGCGCGTTCCACCGAGATGACTATGTCGCCAAGGTGCTGACGCCGACCGGGCGGCAGCACGAAATCTGTGTCCCTAACGGTGCGTGTTCCCGCGTGTTGGCCCGGATGCGGCGGGTAGGCAGACGGCGCCAGCATCGGGAACGACAAGACGTCGGTGGGGCCTTCGTGCCCCATGTGCTTCTCGTTCAGCGTTGTCAGCTCCGCGTCGTCGGTCAGGATTACGGCCACGCTCGCCGGCGCCAGGGCGCCGGCCGCGACCAGCGCCTGCGCGGCGGCTCGTGCGATCGCTGCCGCGCTCAACGGCGAGCGAACTCCGTCGCGAACCGTTACGTCGACGCGCCATGGATTGACGTAGATTGCGGTCACGGCAACGGGTCAGGAACTTCCGGCAGCATCCAACTTTGTCAGAATCTCCTGGACAGCCTCGAGCTCGTCTGCCTCTTCCTTGCCCAGGGTGGAAAGGAGCAGCTTCAACGCAGTCCGCACGAGATCCATCTCATGCGCCGTTAGCCCCATCGGGTTGACTGCTTTTTGTCTGTCCATTGGCCCTCCTAGTGTTTTGCGCCGCCGCTTGCCGTGCGGCGAGACTCAAGCTCCACGATCTTGTTCTGCGGATACTCGATCCGACGGTGGTACATGCCCAGCAGCTGGGCCACGAACGCCTCGCGAATCTTCTCCAGGTCACGCAGCGTCAGGTCGCACTCGTCGAACTGACCGTCGTCGAGGCGCTCGTGGATGATGCGGTTGACCATCGCCCGAATCTGCGCCTCGTCCGGCTGCTTGAGCGAGCGCACAGACGCCTCGACGCTGTCCGCAAGCATCAGAATTGCCGCCTCGCGCGACTGCGGCTTGGGTCCGGCGTGACGGAACTTGCGCTCATCGACGGCCGCCTCGACCTCGCGCGCCGCTGGCGAATCGGCTCTCAGACCAGATTCCTCGACGGCCTGCTCCTTGGCCCGCGCGTAGAAGTAGCTCATCAACGCCGTCCCGTGGTGCTGGGGTATGAACGCGATGACCGGCTTGGGCAGCTTGTATTTGTAGGCCAGGTCAATACCGGCGGCGACGTGCGACTTGACCAGGTCGGCGGATTGCTCGGGCGTCAGCTCGTCGTGGATGTTCTGGCCGTCCGCTTGGTTTTCGATGAATGCGAGCGGGTTAGAGAGTTTGCCAATGTCGTGGTAGTAGGACGCCACGCGCGTCAGCAGAGGATCTGCGTCGATCGCCTCGGCCGCGCGCTCGGCGAGATTGCCAACCATCAGCGAGTGGTGGTACGTACCCGGCGTTTCGAGCAAGAGTCTGCGCAGCAACGTCTGCGACGGATTGGCGAGCTCGAGCAGCTGGAACGAGGTGGTGATCCCGAAGAGGTGGCCGACGACGAGGAACGAGCCGACCGCAGCCACGCCACTGCCGGCGGCGGACGCCAGGCCTGCGCCGGCGAGCTCGGCGAGACCGGTCACATCACCGTCGCCGAGCAACGTGAACACGGACACGACGATGACGTTGGCGATGGCGATGGCAATGGCGGCCTGGACGAAGTGCGTCAGGCGTTCTCCGCGACGAACGACGACGATGCCGGCCATGCCGCCGAAGAGGACATAGGTCGCGTACTCGACGTTGCCCACGATCGCTCCGCCCAACAGGGCGAGCATGCCCGTGACGATCAGGGCAGCGCCGGCATCGAGCAGGACGGCAAGGAGCAGCCCAACGGCCGCGGTGGGTATGACGTATGGCAGGACCGATCTGTCGCCCGTCGCCTTCATCGCCAGGACGGTGGCAATGAATACAAGCGCGATGAGAAGAAGCGCCGGCGTGCGATGCCATATCTGGGGACGGAAGCGCCAGATCCAGCCAAGCTGGAGCACGACGGTGAGCATCGCGAGCAGCAGCCAGCCGCTCGCACGTGCCACATCCGGTTGTGGATCCAGCAGTCCGAAGGCATTGAGCCTCTCGCGCGCGAGATCGTCGATCGCCGATCCGCGCTGGACGATCACTTCGCCCTTACGGACGGAGAACTGGATTGGATTGACGCGGTTCGCCGCGTCCTCGCGCGCGCTCTCCGTGGCGGCGGCGTCGTATGTCGAGTTGGCGATCACCAGCGGCGAGAGGATCTCGCCGGCAAGCGCGCGCTGATCGGCTGCGAAGCGGTTCGCAATCCTGTTGCTCAGTGAGCCACGGACGTCGGCAAGCAGCGCGTCGCGGACCTCTTGTGTCTCCGTCGTGTCGAGCACGCGCGTCATCTCGCCGCGCAGCGCGGTCCACTGGACCTGGTTCAATCCAGCCAGGGTCTCCTTTGAGCCCGTCGTCAATGTTGGGATCGCGGCACGCAGCGCATCCTGGCGCGCTGTGTCATCGAGCACTGCGGTGAACGCAGCGTCGACGGTGGCCACCGAGACGTCGAATGCTGTCTGCTGTTGATCGGCCATGTTCTGCGCCCGCGCGGTCGTGTAGTCGTACTGCGGCCCTACCTGCTGGCTGGCCTCATCGCGGCGCTGCTGAGTGGCAGCGGCGCTGGTGTACGTAAGCGCGCGCGGCGCGCGGATGTCGACCGTGGCAACGCCATCGACGATGCCATTCGACGCGCCGAACGAACCTGGTAGCGAGTCAAAGGCGAGGATCGCGCCGAGGGC
>JBBQEC010000210.1:0-4544 GCA_038320305.1 Candidatus Limnocylindrales bacterium
GCCTCGAGTCTGGCTCACCCGCCCCCAGACGGATGAGGCCGAACTCGAGGAGATTCGGCAGGTACTGGCGACCGGATTCCTCACACAGGGTCCCAAGGTTGCCCAGCTGGAAGAGATGGTCGCCACCGTCGTCGGGACACCCCATGCCATCGCCGTGACATCGGCCACGACGGCGCTGCACCTCTCTCTTGCGGCACTCGATATCGGAGCGAACGACGAGGTGCTCGTCCCGGACTTCACGTTTCCGGCCACCGCCAACGTCGTTGTGCAGCAGGGCGCCAAGCCAGTCCTCGTGGATATCGACCTCGAGACGTTCGCCATGCGACCCGACGATCTGGAGAGGCGCATCACTCCTCGATCACGAGCGATCATCCCCGTCCATCCGTTTGGTCTCTGCGCGGACATGGATCCGATTGCCGAGATCGCGGCCTGCCACGGGCTTGAAATCATCGAGGACGCGGCGTGCGCGCTCGGCGCCACATACCAGGGGCGTCAGGCTGGCGGGATTGGTCTGGCCGGCTGCTTCAGCTTCCATCCGCGCAAATCCATCACGACCGGCGAAGGTGGAATGATCACAACCTCCAACGCGTCGCTGGCGGAGCGGATTCGCCTCCTGCGAAGCCACGGCGGAGTACGGAAGGACGGCCGATTCACCTTCGAGGCCGCGGGCTACAATTACCGTCTGAGCGATATCCTGGCGGCTGTCGGCGTCGCCCAGATGCGGAAGCTCGACACCTTTCTCGCGGGGCGACGACGGGTCGCCGCGTGGTATGACGAACTCCTCCTGGACGTACCGATGCTGCGCACACCAAGACGGCCGGACGGTCGGGCTCACACCTTCCAGTCGTATGTGGTCCTACTCGATGAGCACCTGGATCGAGATGGAGTCATCACCAGGCTGCGCGGTGATGGCATCGAAACGACACTGGGGACATACGCGCTGCATGCGCAGCCATTTTTTGCCCGTACCTACGACCTTCGACTCGGCGACTTTCCGAGCTCGTTTCGCGCGTTCACGAGCAGCCTAGCCCTGCCGCTGCACGGTGGAATGAGCCACGATGATGTCAAACTGGTCGTCAGCTGCCTGCTCGACGTGCTCGATAGCCAATAGCCTGGCCCAGCTGCAATCCGTCGGGAGCCAAGGGCCGGAACCCGGTTCGAGGCGCGGTATCCTTAGCCCTATGTCGACGGTCTCCCAACAAGGGTCGGTGCGCCAGGTCCTCAGCGTGGGGACCTCCGACCGAGCACGGATGATCCGCGGCGGCCTGGTCCTCGTCGGATATGGCCTGCTCCTGATAGCTCTGGCAGTCGCACTCTTCATGAAGAATGGTTGGCTGCCAATCTGGCTGGCAGGCGGCGCCACGATCCTGCTCTCGTTCGACCGCAAGCTCGGACCGCTGCCCGCCGCACTACTGGTGATGTTGGCCCTGCCCGTCGGGCGCGGTGCCGGCCTTGATTTGCCACAAGTCCTGGGCGATGTGCCGATTGGCGCGCACGACGTTGTCCCCTTGATCGGCATCGGCATGGCGCTGCCGGCGGTCGTGAGACGAGTCCGAGATCCGCGCACCATCGCGTGGCCGGCCCTTGTCCCCCTTGCCGCCTTCTGTGTGACCGGGGTGATCGCCATCCTCATCGGTTTCTTAGGTGATCAGGCAATCCGCGACATCATCCGAGATACCCGGTGGTGGGCATTCTACGGCGTTGGATTGGTGGCCCTGCTAGCAGGTACGCGACGCTCGGCCGTCTTGCGCGCGCTGGTGTGGGGCATGACCCTCTACTGCACCTTGCTGCTGCTCGGCCTCTTGATGCCGGTATTCAATGGCGGTCTCAAGTGGTACGCCTACACGTACGACCCGCGGATGCGTCTCCACTACGAGCAGGCGGTCCTGCTCCTGGTTGCAGTGGCGTTCGTGACGAGCCGCTTCGTGCGCCGGCCGTCACCACGGCTCTTTGCACTGCTGGCCCTCCTTGCCACCGGAATCGCCGTGACGCTGACCCGCGCCCTATTGGCAGGCGTCATGGGCGTGGGCGTCCTGACTGCTGGCTGGGCCGCCCTGCAGATCGCGCGACAGCCAACCGGATCCATCCGACTCATCGCTAGTCCGATGTTCACGCGAGCGCTGCCTGCGCTCCTTGTGATCGGGATTGGCATCGGCGTGGGGTTCGCCGCCTACCGCGGCGGCATCGAGATCTGGATCCCAGCCGGTGCCGGCTTTGTTACGGGCGTTGAGCCGGCCGACCACCCAGTGCAACCGTCGCTCAATCGGATATTCGATGACACCGGGTACTCAGGGGTCGATGCGCAGCTCAGGGGGCGCCTCCCCGCGTATGCGGAGGCCTTTGTCGACACCGCCCAAGCGCCCTTTCTGGGGCATGGCATGGGCCAATTGGCCACAGTCTCCTGGGCCGCAGGCGGATATCGCGCCTACACCGACGGGATGCAGCCCGGCGTCGACAATGCGTATCTCACGATCGGCCTGAAGGCTGGAGCCGTCGGGATCGCGACGTTCGCTGCAATGATGCTCTGGCCGCTCTGGCTCATGCGCAAACGTGAGCTGCGCCGCCTCAGACCATGGTTCGTGCCAGCCTGGCTGGCCCTGCTGACCTTGACGCTGATCGAGTCATTTGCGGTCAGCGGCTACGCACCATTCACCCTCAGCCTGCTTCTTGTCGTGCCGGTCCTCGGGTCAGGTCGTGGTCGCGAGTCAGCTGGCTGACCTTCCTTGAAGTCGGCCCAGCTCCACCAGGGAGCCAACTACAGCCTCAGCACGACTCTTCCAGGAATCAGCTGCCGCCGCGGCTCGAGCGTTGGCTGACCATCGATCGAGCTGTTCGGCAGGCGCCAAGAAGAGCTCGATGATCGCTGCGGCGAAGTCATCGACGCGATCGGCAGCGACCAAGCCGCAATCGGCATCACGGATAATCCGAGCCTGCTCAACGCAATCGGTGGCGATGATTGGCCGACCGTAGCTTAGGTACTCCATCACCTTGATCGGCACCGCCAGGTCGTTGTACGGGCTCCGGCGACGCGGAGTGATCGATGCGATTACTCCTGGTAGCAGGGCATGAATCTCCGCTCCCGACGCGTGCTCGACATGCAACCAAGCTGGCCTCGGTTGCGGCGGCTGCTCCCCGACGCGCGAGACACAGACGACTTCGACCGGGTGGCCGGCGTCGCGCGCGACCTCGACGGCATCTACCAGGAGGTTGAGCCCGTGTGCGGGAACGCGCATCCCACCCACGAACAGCAGGGAGCGCGCGTCTTCCCTGCGCTCAACTGCAACAGGATCCGGGCTGCCCGGCGGTAGCAGAATCGGGTCCGACGAGGTATCGCCGGCGGCGGTCGCGAGACCGCGAGATGGATAGGCAACTCGAGACGAGACGCGACGGAGCAGTGAGGTCAAAGGTGGAAACAGTGAGCGAGCCAGGCGTCGCTTGACCGATGACGCAGCGTAGTACTCCTCGAAGAGATACTGGGCATCACGGATGTAGGTCAGCACCGGAATTCCAAGACCACGTGCCAGCGCGAGAAATGCGATGTCGACCTCTGCCGGTAGCGTCGTGCTGTTCTCGACATAGATGCCGTCGAGGCCACGCAGTCGTCCTGAAAGGGCGTAGTTCAACAGCGCCGCCCGCCGTGCGGTGCGATAGCCCGCCACCACATCGAGATCGGCCAACTCCGCGAGCTCGTCTCGCATGTGGCTGATCCTCGCCGTTGCTCCCCACAACCCCTGATCGAGGGGATACATCGATAGCAGTAGCAGCCGTGAATGTGGACGTACCAGGACAGAGTCTCCGTTGAGCCGGGGCCGTTTTGATCGCGATCGATTGTAGTGATGCGGTGCGGCGGACGGACCCTAGAACGCTTCGAGGTAGCGCTCGACCTCCCAGCCGGAGACCTGCATGCGGTACTCGTCCCACTCTTCGGTCTTGGCCTCGATGAAGCGCTCGAAGACGTGCTCGCCCAACGCCTCGCCGATGACCGAGTCGGCGCAGAGCTCATCCAATGCCTCGCGCAACGTACCGGGCAACTGGCGGATGTTGCGCGACTCGAGCTTCGCCGCATCGAAGTGATAGAGATTCTCCTCGACGGGCTCCGGTGGTGTCAGGCCACGGTCGATCCCATCCAGGCCCGCGGCCAGCATCACCGAGAAGGCCAGGTACGGGTTCGACGATGGATCCGGGCAGCGGAGCTCGATGCGCGTCGAGTTGGTCTGGCCGGCGCTGATCTGTGGGATGCGGATCAATGCCGATCGATTGATGCGCGCCCAGCCGATGTACACCGGCGCCTCGTAGCCGGGTACCAACCGCTTATAGGAGTTCACCAGCGGCGCGAGGACGGCGATCATGCCCCGTGCGTGCTCCAACGTGCCGGCGATGTACTGGCGCGCCATGGTGGACAGACCGTAGCCGTCGGAGGGATCGGCGAACGCGTTGACCTTGCGCTTGATGTCCCACAGCGATTGGTGGACGTGCATCCCTGAGCCGTTGATGCCGAAGAACGGCTTTGGCATGAACGTCGCGTACAGGCCCTGGCGAGCGGC
>JBBQEC010000211.1:0-4481 GCA_038320305.1 Candidatus Limnocylindrales bacterium
CGCGCCCAGGAGCTGCGTGCCCATGACCACGGCCGGCATGGGTGACTCGAGCACGTCATAGCCGGCTGCGCTCAGGCGATGAATGCGCACGCCGTCGCCGGCCGGCTCGATCTCGGAGGCGTATGAGAGATAGGGCAGGCCCAGATGCACCGCGACTGCGGCGCCAACGACGCCGCCCTGTCCGTCTGATGTATCGGCGCCCACAAACGCAAGGTCGAACGAGACTTTGGCCAGGGCTGCCGCGAGGACCGCAACCGTCGCGCGCGTATCGGAGCCCTTGATGCCGTCGTCGTCGACGTGGATCGCGCGCGCCGCACCCATGGCCAGGGCCTTGCGCAGCGCCTCGGTGGCTCCCGCGGGCCCGACAGTCAACACAGTGACGTCCCCGCCATGAGTCTCCGTCAGCTTGAGTGCCTTCTCGAGCAGGTACTCGTCATTGCCGTTCGCTTCGAGCTGAACGGCCCGATCGGTGAGCAGATCGCCGTCGAGCTTCTCGGTTCCGACGACGGGCACAGCCTTGAGCAGGACGACGATGTTCAAACAGGACCCTCCCTTGCTCAACGAAGGGTAGCGAAACAAGGAAAAACGGGGCCGGCGTTGAGCCGGCCCCGTTTCGCGCTGAAAGAGGGGCTATCAGCGCTCGAAGTTGACGCGCAGGTATGCCTTTAAGGGCACGTTGACGCCGTGGACGCGGTGGATTGCGACACCGCTCGTCAGCGCCGAGATGGCCATCGCCTGCCCGTAGCGGTTGTAGCCATAGAAAATGCCGACGTGGCTGACCTTGTGGCCGCGATGCGCCCAGACAACCAGGTCGCCCTCGCGCGGGTGATGGGTGACATGACCGTGTGCCTTGAACCACGCGTAGTAGCCGCGTGCCCGCCGATCACCACCAATCAGCTGAGCGAGCCCGCTTTCTTCGAACGTCCGATAGACGAGACCGGAGCAGTCGTAGCGGTCCATCCCCTCAGCGCCGAGCTTGTACGGCTTGTCGAGCTGATTCGTGGCGAATTGGAGCACCTCGGCGACTTGGGTCGGGGCGGCGGAAGCGGCCGCTGGCGGAGCGGCTTGTAGTTGGAACGCCGCCACGAACACGGCGGCGGACATGGCGAAGAGAAGCAGCTTGAGCTTTGACACTCGTATCCCCTTTATGCGGCTGGGGCCGCAGGCACGGACGGGCGTGACAGGTGGGCGATGCCGGACTGGGGCCCGGCATCGCCCTCGGCCTAGACCGCGCGGGGCGGACTGGCGGAGTCGAGCGAGAAGGTCAGGTTGCCACTCCATCTGATCGCCCCGGGCTTGCGGGACGCGGCGATGTAACGCCTCATCACACCCCTTTCTACACAGGCGTAATCAACGTTGGACGGAGCAGGCGCGGCGACCGATCTCGAGGCAGCGCATTTACACGGCACGCTGGCGCGATGGCGGCTCGTCAGTTCACGGCTACGAGCCTGTCGGTGGCCGGACTCCTCCCCCGCCAAGAACTGACCGAGCCTAACGAAGGTGGTGCGTTGAGGCAACCACGACCATCGTCTGTTTATGAGCGCTGTGAGCTACTCGCGCACCGAGTTGAGCAGGTCGCGCGCGATGATCAGGCGCTGGATCTGCTGGGTGCCCTCATAGAGCTGGGTGATCTTCGCGTCGCGCATCATGCGCTCGACCGGATACTCGGTCGTATATCCGTAGCCGCCCAGGACCTGAACGGCGTCCGTCGTGACGGCCATGGCTGTGTCGCCGCAGAAGAGCTTGGCCATGGCCGCCCACCGTGCTGCATGCGCGTCGCCGGCCTCAATGCGCTCGGCAGCGGCGTAGAGCAACTGGCGTGCCGCTTCGGTGCGTGTGGCCATATCGGCGAGCATGGCCCCGATCATCTGAAAGTCGCCGATCTGCCGGCCGAACTGCTTTCGCTCTGTCGCGTACTGAGCGGCAACATCGAGCGCGCCCTGGGCGATGCCCACGGCCTGGGCGGCGATGCCCGGCCGGCTGCGCTCGAACGTCTTCATCGCCAGGGCCCAGCCGTCGCCCACGTCGCCCACGCGATTGGCATCGGGTATGTGCACGTTCTGGAAGGCGAGCTCGGCCGTCGTTGAGCCGCGAATGCCCATCTTGTGCTCAACCCGCGGGCTGGTGAAACCGGTCGTGCCCTTCTCGACATAGAAGCACGTGATGTGCCGATGCGCCTTGATCGCGGCTGGATCCGCGTCCGTCGCCGCGAAAACCGCAACAACACCGGCCACGTCGCCTTGGCTGATGAAGCGCTTCTCGCCGTTGAGCACCCAACCGTCACCATCGCGCGTGGCGCTCGTGCGCATGCTCGACGCGTCGGATCCTGCGCCTGCCTCTGTGAGGGCGAATGCGGCCAGGATCTTGCCCGCAGCCAGATCCGGCAGCCAGCGTTGCTTCTGCTCGTCCGTGCCGCCGTTCAGCAAGGGCAGTGCACCTAGCTCCTGCACGGCCGGGATTAGACCGCTCGTGGCACAAACGCGGCTGAGCTCCTCGATCACGAGAAGATTCGAGAGCATGTCCGCGCCCAGGCCACCGAACTCAGCGGGGAACGGAGGCGCAAAGAAGTCGTGCTGCGCAAGCAGCTCAACGATGTCCCACGGGAACTCGCCACCCTGGTCGATCGCGGCCGCACGCGGCGCCACCTTCTCCTGGGCAAGCTCACGGACCGCGTCACGCAGGGCGATCTGGTCGGGATTGAGAACCGTCATCGCGCCGGATGCTAGCGGGACGACGCCGCCCACGACATACCGATGACATGCGACGATGCGGTCGTGGCCGCGAATCGAGCGCATCGACCCGGCACCGGGCCGCTGACGGCTCGGCGCGTCCTAAACGATGCGCTCGCAATGCTTCTGCATAGCTTCGTCCGCATCGCGGGCGTAGCTGTCGTGTTCTTTGCCGTTCCAGCACTCGTCATCGCCGCGACGGAATCCATCATCTCGTCGATCCGTCCGACGGGGTCAGTGGCCGTTTTCGGTGTCGCGATCGCGGCAATCCTCGTTGCGGGAACGCTGCGCATCCTGGGTCCTATCGCGTACGCAGCCTTCCTCGACCGGGCGGTCGCCGCGGAATACGTCGACGGTCATCACCGATCGCTGGGCGAGGTGATGCGCACGCTGCCGTGGCGGACTCTGGTCGCGGCAGACCTCGGTGTGACTCTGATCGTGGGCGTCGGCCTGGGCTTCTTCGTCATTCCTGGGTTCGTGCTGTACGGCCTCCTGGGCCTGATCGGACCAGTGGTCGTGCAGGAACGTCGTGGTTTATCGAGCTCTTTTCGGCGAACTGTGGGCCTCGCCCGCCGCGCTCCTGCACTCGTGACGCTTCTCGTGGTGATCCCGTTTGCATTCGACGAGCTCTTGCATGCGCTGATCGCCGAGGCGCTTCATTCGTACGGGCTCGGCGTCGAGGTCCTCGTCGAATGGGTCGTCGCGATCGTGGTGGGAGGCACGCTTGGACTGCTCGAGGTCGCGCTGGCCACCGAGCTCATGGCGCGGAGCCCGCTTGAAGCGGCCGTGCCTGGGCGGTTGGGTCCGACCTAGCTGAAGCTGCCGTATAAATCACATTGTTTGATTCGGCCCCCAGATGAGCCCACGCGGCCACGCAGACCTGAATTTGCCCTCGCCGGAGGCACCGACAGGTCGAGCAGACGACATTGGGCCGGCCGAATCTCTGTTTGGGACCATTGCTGACCGTTCGCAGTGGCGGATTGGCTCGTTAAGCGCCTCTATGCCCGAAATCGAGCAGCCACATTTATATGGAAGGGTGGCCCAGCGCGGGCCGCTATTGGACGACGGGCAGGCTCCGGCCGTTCGACGGGATGCCGGCGCTCAACGGCAGGCCCGCCGCGAGGATCTCGCTGATGTCCTGGACCAGGACGCCGGCGCCCGCTTCGCCGGCATCGGCGACTCCGTCGCCCATCATGGTCAGGCAGAAGGGACAAGCAGTGGCGACGGCCTCTGCGCCGGTGGCCAGCGCCTGACGTGTGCGCTCGGCATTGACGCGGGTGCCGCGCTTCTCCTCCATCCACATCCGGCCGCCACCGGCGCCACAACAGAACGTCTGGCGGCCGTTGTTGTCCATCTCGCGCAGCTCGATCCCGGGCACGGCCGCAAGAACATCGCGGGTCTCGCTGATGACGCCGTTGTAACGCGCCAGGTAGCACGAGTCATGGACCGTGATCGTCTGCTCTCGGCGCACATCGACGCGCAGCCTGCCGTCGCTGACCAGCTTCGAGAGGAACTGCGAGTGATGCACGACTTCGTAGTGGCCGCCCAGCTGCCCGTACTCGTTGCCGATCGAGTTGAAGCAATGCGGACAGGCAGTGATGATCGTCCTGGGCTTGTAGCGGTTGAGCGTCTCGACATTGCCGGTGGCGAGCATCTGAAAGACGTACTCGTTGCCCATCCGGCGCGCCGGGTCGCCCGTGCACGACTCTTCCTGGCCCAGCACCGCGTACTTGACTCCGGCTGCGTTCAAGC
>JBBQEC010000212.1:0-4461 GCA_038320305.1 Candidatus Limnocylindrales bacterium
TCGTCGGGCACGCCAACGCGCTGTGAAAGGTCGCCTGCCGAGATGCGCTCGGCGGTCATGGTCATGTTCTCGAGCGGGCGCAGGTCGCGCCGGATGATGAACCAGCCGATGATCAGGATCAGAGCCAGGACGATCAGGCCCACGATGGACAGCGTGCGTGTCAGCACCTCGATCGAGCCCTCGACATCGCGCATCGGCGCGCCCAGGACCGCGACCACCTCTTGCGGGCCGATGTGTCCGCGGAGCATCAGCACCCTGTAGTTGATTCCGCCTGCGGCCGCCGGAAGATCGACGATCTTCGCTTCCGGCAGCGTTGTCGGATCATTGCCGGGCAGCTCGGGCAGAGGGTCGGGCGACAACGCCAGCCCGGATGGCAACGCCTGGATCTGCGTGCCGTCGGTGGCGTAGATGAGCAACGCGAAGCGTCGGCCGGTGGGGTCGTTGTCGCCCGGCGGTCCGGGCGTCGTGGAAATGTCGGCGACCGTCGCCGTGCGCAGGTCGTTGTCGACCTGTTCGATAAGGCTTTGCTGGGTCAGGACAATGACGACTACGCCCGAAACGACGAGCGCGGTCGTGAGCAGGATCCCGAGCGTCAGCAGCAACCGCGCTCGGAGTGTCAGACGACGCAGGGTCAGGCAGCCTCAGCGCGCAGCGTGTAGCCGAACCCGCGCACCGTACGGATCAACGGTTCGTGATGCGTATCGAGCTTGCGACGCAGATAGCTGATGTACGTCTCGACCACGTTGTCATCGCCGTTGAAATCGTATTGCCACACGTGATCGAGTATCTGCTGCTTGGAAAGGACCCGCTCCGAGTTGAGCAACAGGTAGCGCAGCAGCCGGAACTCAGTGGGGGAGAGTCGAACTTCCTCGCTCGCACGCCAGACCTGGTGGCGATCCTCGTCGAGCTCCAGGTCGCGGTACTTCAGCCGCTGGCTCTCGCCGTCCGCGGAACTGGCCTTGGTGCGGCGCAATAACGCGCCGATGCGCAACGTCAATTCCTCGAGCGAGAAGGGCTTGGTCACGTAGTCGTCGCCGACGCGGATGAAGCCGGTGACGCGGTCATCTTCCTGGTCGCGGGCGGTCAGGAAGATGACGGGCACGAAGTCGCCGTCTGCGCGCAGCCTCCGGCAGACCTCGAAACCATCGATGTCGGGCAGCATCACGTCCAGAACGACGACATCCGGTGGCGTGCGCGAGGCGGCTTCTAGCGCTGACATGCCTGTCCGGGCGGTAGTTACCTCGTAGCCCATGTAACGCAGGGCTGTTGAGAGCAGGTCGGTGATTGACGATTCGTCGTCGACCACGAGCACGCGGCCGGATGGTTCCGTGCGGGTGCCGTTGGGGGAGGGCATGGCTTTCACGTGAGAATTTCACCACTTGGGGCTGGGAACTCGCTGTGAGTTCACCCATAGATCGTTGAGGCACACGTTACTTCAATTGAGGCACACGTTACGTCGGCGGATTGTCGATCGGCGGCCGCGACTCACAGGTTGTTCCCAGATATATCTGTGGGTTCGCCAAGGTGAGCGAAGCAACATTCTCGGCAGAGACGACAGACGTCGACCCGAGCCGCTCTCCTTCGTACCTCCCTCCTCCAAAGGAGAGCGGCTCGCAGAGGCGTCCTGGCGGTCTCCCTCCCTCCCCTTGCGGTGACCACCTCCCTCGGTCGCCGCTGCCCTGAATCAGGCGCTAGTGGACCTGGCCGTGACCCGGTTCGTTGCCGCGCTCGCGCAGGAAGCGCTCGATCTCGCTGATCAGCTCGTCGCCTTCTGGCAGGCGCGCCTCGTCGACCATGGCCTCGAGTCGCTCGACATACGTGCGCGTCTTTTCATCGGCCACGGCTGCCGCATCGAGGCGCGTGCGCAGCAGCTCCGCCTCTGACCTTAGATCGGTCACGTCAACCTCAATGTCGAGGTGCCGACCGAGCGCTTCGACGAGCGCTATTGCGGCCGGGGCGTACTCGCCGCTGATGTAGTGCGGAATCTGAGCGAAGTAGCCGATTGTCGGGATACCTGCCTGTGCGATCGAAATGTCGAGCATTGACACGCATGCGGCAGGGACGCGCAATAGGCCGGCTGGACCGGGCCGGATGTCGCCGCGCAGCAATCCTGGTCCAGATTCCGTACCCAGAATTGGCACCTTCCTGGTATGGGGCACTGCCGCCGGGATTGCGCCAAGCGTTATCCATTGAGCGACGTCGAGCTGACGGGCGAACGCGACCAGGTCGTCGGCCAGTTCGCGCCAGCGGAAATCCGGCTCTGGACCGGTCAACGCGAGGACATCCTTGTCCCGCAGTGTCGTGCGTCGAATCGAAAGCTCGGGCCAGTCAAGCGCGGCCGGTCGGCCGTCGAGGATGTCCAGTGTGGGACGGCGAGCTCGGTAATCGAACAGCACGTCGGCATCGAACGTCGCAACGGGCGGGCTGTCCTCGTCAAGCAACGCCTCGACCGCGTTGGTCGCGGCAGAGCCCGCGTCGACCCACGCATCGAACGCTACGACGACTGTCGGCGCTACGAGATCGTGCAGGTCGTGTATCCGAAGCAGGGCCACGGGCGAAGGATACGGCTGAGACTTTGAACGAGCCTCCGCTCGTCCAAACGTCTACAGCCTGCGCACGGGCTTGCGCCAGATGTCGGCCGCGGGACCGTTGAAAAGCAGCTCGATCAGCTCGATGTAGAACGGTTCGATGTCGAAGCCGGCCTTCTGGCGCTCGAACCACGTTTGGACGTTGCCCAAGTCGCGATAGAGCAAGTCCGGTGCAAATGGGTTGTTGAACGAGTCGACGGCCTGCGGGAAGTCGATGATGACAAGCCTGCCCCCACGCCAGAGCATGTTGTAGACGGACAGGTCGCCGTGGACGATGTGAGCACCGGCGAGCGCACGCAGACTGTCGAGCATCTGATCGCGCGCCGAGCGGGCCTCCTCCGCTGACAGATGTGCATTGGCTACGCGCGGCGCTGCGCCAGAACGGTCGCCGACGTATTCCATGAGCACACCGTCTTCTGTCTGCTGGACGGGGAAGGGGACCGAGGCACCTGCCTTCCAGGCCTTATCGAGCGTGCCAAACTCCTGCGCCGGCCATGCGGATGCGGCCAGCTCGTGACCGAACTTCGAGCCCTGCTCGAGAGCCTTTCGATCACGCGTCTTTAACCCCCAACCGGCCGTGTAGACGGAATCGGCGCGATAGATCGTGCCCTTCGAGAAGCCGAGGGCCTCAAGCTCACCCTTCTTGGGATAGCGCGGCCGATAGCGCTTGTGGGCGAGCAGGCACGACGAACCGTCGTCGGCGATACGCTCAACAAGGAAAACCTCTGCTTCCTTGCCGGATTTGAGCACGCCGGCGTCGTGATCTTGATAGGCATGAGTGATGAGCCAGGACGGCGCCGGCCTTTCGTCGGCCAGCAGGTAGGTTGACAACGGGGTGACTCCGAATACGGGTACGGGCAAGCGACGGCGTGCGTCAGCAGTACCGGAGTCAAGGGATGAGCGGGCGGATCGCCTCGCTCGAAGATCGCGGCGCTCGACTGAGCGCGCGTGGGCTAGAAGCCCGGGTCAACCTCCGGCCAGCCGGAAAAGGCGGTCGCAATAACAGTCATATGGCCTCTCCTCTCGA
Organism: Candidatus Limnocylindrales bacterium; assembly: GCA_038320305.1. Classification (GTDB taxonomy): domain Bacteria; phylum Chloroflexota; class Limnocylindria; order Limnocylindrales; family CSP1-4; genus JALYGJ01. The sequence goes on from JBBQEC010000212.1 coordinate 3,616, forward strand.
GTTGCTGGGGTGGTTGAGCGGAGCGCAGTGTCCGCCATTGCGCGCGCGCACGCAAGTGCCAGCGATTCAGCGCGCGACGGCGACGTGACGCGGCGTTCCATGTCGGCCGTTGCCGGATGCGCGCGTGGCACCCTCGTCGAGGCGTGATTGACGGCCATTCGGCAGTCCCGGCAGCGTGTATTCGGAAGCCAACGCCGCGCCCATCGCGACGACGTCGAGCGGCCGCGCGAAGAGAAAGCCCTGGCCCAGGTTGCAGTCGAGAGCCATCAGGTGTTGGAGCTGCTCCTCAGTCTCGATGCCCTCTGCTGTCACGGCCAGTCCCAGGCCGTGAGCGAAGGCAATCGTGGCGCTCACGATGGCCGTCTTTTCGCGCTCAATGCCCAGGCCCTGGATGAACGAGCGATCGATCTTGAGGCCATCGACGGGCAGCTGGTTGAGATAGCTGAGCGCCGAATAGCCCGTTCCGAAGTCATCGATAACGATGTGGACGCCGATACGGCGCAGCTCGCGCAGCGCGGCGACCGAGTCGGTCTCGTCGCCCAACATCATGCTCTCAGTGATCTCGAGCGTCAGGTAACGGGCCGGCAGGCCACTGGACGCGAGCGCCGCCTCGACGCCGTTGACGAATGTTGGCTCGACGACTTCGCGCGCGGACGTATTGACCGACACGCGGAGCTCGCGGCTTCCACGCCGCTCCTGCTGCCACAGCCGAGCCTGTTGGCATGCGGCATTCACGACCCATGCGCCGATGGCCACGATCTGACCCGACTCCTCGCTAACGTCGATGAAGTCGCTCGGCGCAAGCTGGCCGCGCGTGGGGTGGTCCCAGCGCACGAGCGCTTCGAC
>JBBQEC010000213.1:0-4444 GCA_038320305.1 Candidatus Limnocylindrales bacterium
CGGCGGTCCAGGAGCGCGAAGAACAGCGTGACGAAGCTCCCAGACGTGGAGTAGCGCTCGACCATGGCGTTTGTAAGCTTCATGGCTGCGGCGGGCGAGCCGTCAACATCATGCGCGTGTGCTCTGACGGTGTTCTTGACAAGAGAGGTCAGCACCGCCGCATCGATGCCCTTCCCCGAAACGTCGCCTATGAGGATTCCGACCAGTCCATCATCGAGGGTGAACAGGTCGTAGAAGTCACCCCCGACACGCGCCTCTTGCGTTGCCGAGTGATATGAGTGCGCGTATGCCAGCCCGTCAATGCTCTCAGGCACCGAGAGCAGCGACTCTTGAAGGACCTGGGCGATCCGGTGCTCGACCTCGTAGGCCCGCGCGTTTCTCACCGCCATAGCAATCCTGTCGGCGACGATTTCGAGCAAGCGTACGTCGGACTCGCTGAACGCATGGGGAATCCGCCAGTCGACGTGGAGCACGCCGACGAGCTTATCGCCTGTCACGAGCGGCACGCCGAGCACCGACTGTATGCCGCGATCTTGGAGCACATTGATCTGGGCTAGGTCGCAAGCCTGGACATCGTAAACGTGCAGAGGCTTCCGCGTGTCGGCGACGGTGCCAGAGAAACCCGATCCAATGGGCACCGTGACCGCTAGACCGGGGAGGCCCACTGAGGCGAAGGACTTCAGGACGCTTCCCTCGGCGAGTAGCAGGAGCGCGGCGTCTGCGTCCATGACGGTGACAAGTCGCTCGAGCAGCGGTGGCAACAGCTCGGTCAGATCCAGCGTGCTCATCGACACGTCGCTGATTTCGGCCACGGCATTCAGCTGAGCGTTGGCCTCGCGCAGTGACCGCTCACTCGTGGCCAGCTCGCGAAAGAGCAGGCCGAAGGGGTCGACGAGCGCCGTCACGAGGACTGCGCGGTACGTGAAGTAGAACCCGGCCACTTGGAACAGGTGGCCGCCGAGATTGGACAGCCCGAATGGGGTCGCATAGAGCGTGAATGCCACCTCCGACCCAATGAAGCACCCGAGTGAGACCAGCAGCAGGCGCAGGACTCTGGGCTCGAACGCCTCGCGTGCACGCAGCAGCGCAATTCCGGCCGCGATGAACATGCCGACAAGAACGAGTTCCAATACCTTCTTCAGCGGAGTGAGGCCAATCCCGTCGACAAACATGTGCGGGAAGTTGTCCCACACGAGAAGCGACAGGAGCGCCACTCCAGTGACGGCCGCGAAACCGGCGAAGGTCGTCTTCAACCACAAGCGTCGCCTGAGGAAGAGCGGCGCGATCAGGAAGGTCGACGCCAGCAGGAATCGTTGGGCGATGAACGCCTGTGTCGGCAAGTCGTTATCGAAGCCGACAAAGAGCTGCACACCCTTGTATCCAAACGCGTGCGGGACGCCCGGCGCGGTGAAGAACAGGAAGCCGATGCCGACAAAGAGCAGGTAGTCGACGTCCAAGAGTCGCCGCGTGTGGAACATCACAATGAAGACTGCAACGGCGATAATCATGCAGTACAACTCGACCAGAGTGTGGAAGAGCGCGTAGTTGTACCTGCTGACCAGCACCAGTACAACGAGCGTAAGCGCGAGGACGGGCAACCCAAATCGGGGGCCGGTCGCCGGCACCTCGGCTTCCGCGCGCGATTGCCTTGCATGCGAGTGCCTCGCCGACACGGCCACTCCCGCCCACAGGTCGCCGTACTCTGACGACCGCAATGTCGCCGAGCAAGAGTATAGGCGACCGCTGCGCTTCCACGGGAACAGCAGCCAGATGACGCCTTGCACCAGGATGTTGAGCGAGCGGGTCCACTCCCAGAGCTCGGTGAGCCGCGCGGGGTCGGTGACCAGGTAGTACACGAATGCACCGCTGATCGCAGCGTCGAGGCCGAAGATGAAGAGGCTGAATGCCTTCTCGCCCAGAGTCTGCTCGGCGAAGCTGCGGGCCGCGGTCGGCATCTACGCGCGAGAATCACCACGGGATGCGAATCAATTTGATGTGCCCCTTTGGCACATCAAGATCGCGCCGCCGATCGTGTGGCGCCACGCGTTGACCGGCACGCAGCGCTAGTACGCGACGTCGTCTAATCCACACGTCGAAGGACGTCTCGCCGAGAAGTCCGATCGCCTCGTCTGCCGACATGCCGAGGGGGGTCGGCGACCTCGGCGATAGGGGCGCCTACCCTACCGATGCCGGTAGACGTCAGCTCGGTGCTCGATTCGCAGCACCAGTACCACGAGCTCCTCGTCGAAAATCCGATAGATGACGCGATACTCGCGAATCCGCGCCGAGTATCGACCGACTAGTTCGCGCTGCAGCGGCTTGCCGACGCGTCGAGGATTCGCGCACAGCGGTCCGGAGATGAACTCGGCAACAGCTGTTGCTGCACCGATGGGGAGACTCTGAAGTGAACGCCTTGGAGAGGGGGCCAAGCGCAACTCGTACGGTTGCACCTAATCCTCCTGTTCGCGCCTCTCCAGATCGACCAGGATTTCTTCGGCCGTCGAGTACTCGCCTGCGGCGTAGCGAGCTTCGGCTTCGCGAATCTCCTCGCGAGCACCCGGCGCGCTCAGAATGTCGAGCGTCTCGAGAAGGCCCTCGTATTCCTCATAGCTCATCATGACCGCCGCTGGGCGGTCGTGGCGGATGACGACTACACGCTCGTCGGCATTCTCGATCATGTCGAGCACTTCGGGCAGCTCTTGTTGCACTTCGCTCATGGGCTTGAAGATAGTCATGGTCATGAAGGTACGCCCCCCTTCGTGCGTCGGCAAACGCAATGCTCGCAGAAGACTCCTACCGAAACCCTGCCGGAATCTGTCGGATGCGTGGCTTTTCCATCCGTTGCCTCCCCTTCGCGGCCCCCGCCCGCACCTCGAAATGCAGAGATCGCCTTGCGGCGGTCTGCGCCCCGACAACATCGGGCCCTGCCGAGACGAACTCCCTGATGAGGTCGCCGTTGGCTTGGCGGAACGCGTCGGCGGCAATCTCGTACTCCTGCATCCATTCGTCCTTGGTGGTCTCGTTGATGTGCGCACGCGCCGATGAGAACACGAGTTCAACAGCGCTCCCACATTCGCCCGGTTGTCGGCTAGCTCGGCGCGCTTCAGGTCGGGGGGTCCCCTGTTGGCCTGAAGCCGACTGGGTTCCGCTTCGGGGCGGGCGGCATCATGAGCTGACGGATCGCATTGAACACGGCGGAGAACTGCGAGTCGTACTTCACTTCAAGTTCGTCGAGGCGCCGAGCGAGATCGGCGTGGGACTGCAGCATCTCTCGCATGCGGACGAATGCGCGCATGATTTCGATGTTCACGTCAACGGCACGTCCACTGCGCAATACCGAAGAGAGCATGGCCACACCCTGTTCCGTGAAGGCGTGAGGCGGGTAGCGGCGTCCGCCCCATCCGCGGCTATTCCCCAAGGCATCCCTGATTGCCTTCCATTCTTCCGACGTCAACGCGAACATGAAATCTGCAGGGAAGCGCTCAGGATTGCGCCGCACTGCCTGGGTGAGCGAGCGAGGTTCGACGCCGTACAACTCGGCAAGCTCGATATCCAGGAGGACCCGAACACCTCGCACCTCGAGAATCCGTTGCGCAATTAATGCAGTCGAAGTGGGTTCGTCTTCCAAGATCTCCGCCCTCCGATCTTGAAATCACAGTTTGTGATTTCAAGATGCTCACATGACTTGTGCCGCGACCTCAACGGGCTCATTCATTGCCCAAACCGCCTAGGCATCGACTGTGCCCCAGGGGGCTTGCCGAAACCTTGCCGAAGTCAATCAGCCCCCTACGCCGACACTCGCGCCTCACCCCCCGCCCCACCGCCGCAACCGCCACCCGCCCCACCGCCGCGCCCCCTACTTCCACGGGAACAGCAGCCAATTGGTCCACGCGAGCGCCGCAATCACGAGCACGAACCGGATGGGCATCGCCAGCGGCAGTGTCCACATCCACAGGCAGATCATCCAGGGCAGGAACAGCAGCCAGATGACGCCTTGCGCCAGGATGTTGAGCGAGCGGGTCCACGCCCAGATCTCGCTGAGCCGCGCGGGGTCGGTGATCAGGTAGTACACGAACGCAGTGCTGATCGCGGCGCCGAGGCCGAAGATGAAGAGGCTGAATGCCTTCTCGCCCAGGGTCTGCTCGGCGAAGCTGCGGGCTGCGGTTGCTGCGGTCGTAGCTGCGGTGCTCTCGGTGCTCAGGGTTGTCGTCGTTTCCATCGTTCTCTCCTTCTGTCTTGGAAACCCTATGGGTTTCCCGTTTCCACGGTGCCGAACTAAGGGCCGACGCCGGGACAGCGAGGGCCCGTCTTGCCTAGCCGACAAAGCGCAGGATGCGCTCCACCAGCTCCTCATCGCGATCGTAGCCGGGGTCCGAGTTCACGATGACCACGTACTCGAGCACCATCGCCGTCACCATCTTCTCCACTAGATCCGCGTCGCCGA
>JBBQEC010000214.1:0-4355 GCA_038320305.1 Candidatus Limnocylindrales bacterium
CGATCGCTTCCTCGACCTCGTCGCGGCGGCAGTGCTCTTCGCACGGTGCCGGGCACACGCGGCCAAGGACGCTGGGGAACGGGATTGTGCGCTTGAAGATGCGCGCCGACTCGGCGAAGTTGCCCTCAGTGTTGGCCTTGAGAAAACCTGGGATGTCGATGTGGCTGGGGCACTTGTTCTGACATGGCGGCAGGCAGTAGGCATTGTGATCGGAGAAGATCAGCTCGAGGTTGGTCTTGCGGATCTCGCGCAGCCGCGGCGTCTGCGTCTGGATCTTCATGTTGGGCTCGGCCGCGCGCGAGCACGAGATGGGCGGGTTCTCCTCGCCCTCGACGTCGACCACGCACATGCGGCACGCGCCAAAGCCGGGCAGTTTGGGCTCGTAGCACAGCGTCGGCACGTCGATGCCGTTGTCGCGGCAGATCTCGAGGATCGTCTGGCCTTCGCGGCCGGTGAACTGTTTGCCGTCAACCTCGACCGTGAACGAGGGTGTGGACAGGCGGCGCTGCGGCGACTGCGTCTCGAGCAGTCGCTCGACCGGCGCGTCCGGCGCGTCGTCGTAGATGCGGGGCAGGGTTTCGGTCATGCCGTCACCGTCTGGGACACGCGCACAGGATTGCAGACACCGGCCGGGCATGTGCCTTTGGCCAGGTGATCGTTGAATTCGTCGGGGAAGAAGCGCATTCCAGTCAGGAAAAGATTGGGCGCGCAGTACTCGAGGCCGCACAGCGCGGCGGCGCGGACATCGTTGCCCAGATCGACCAAGTTCTTAGCATCGCTCGGGCGGGCGAGTCCGGTCGTCGCCCGCGCGCCGATCTCGTACAGCCGGCGCAGGCCGATGCGGCACGGGATCGTTTTGCCGCACGCCTCCTCGGACAGGAAACGCTCGAGAGTCGTGGCCATTTCGACCAGGCAGGTATCTGGCCCGACAGCCAGGACGGAGCCTGACCCGAGCATGGCCCCCTGGGCGATCAGCCCTTCGGGTGTGTAGAGCGTGTCGAGCTCGTCGGGCGAGAGGAAGCCGCCGTTAGGGCCCCCGACAAGCACGGCCTTCAGCTTGGGCAGCGGCCCAGCCATGTCGATCAGCTTGCGAACGCTCATGCCCAACGGCACTTCGGCGATGCCGGGCTGCTTGAAAGCACCGGCGAACTGGACCAGGCCCGTGCCGGGATAAGTCGGATCCCCGACTGCCGCGAAGGCAGCAGAACCGTTGGTCATGATCCACGGCACGGCGGCGAGCGTGGCCACGTTGTTCACAACGGTCGGGCGGTCCCACAGGCCGCGCGCGGACGGATAGGGCGGGCGCTGATCTGGCTGGGCGCGCTTGTTCTCGATGGCGTGGAGCAGGACCGTCTCCTCGCCCACGACCATGCCGCCTTCGATGGGCGTGACCTCGATATGAATGTCGAGCCCGGCGTTGAGCGCGTTGCTGCCGATGTAGCCGGCTTCCTCCGCCATGCGCACGGCCGCGGTCAGGCGACGGAGCGACATAGCTAGGTTGGCACGGACACAGATGTAGGCGTGAGTCGCGCCGCTGGCGAACGCGGCGAGGGCCACGCCCTCGACGATCGCGTGTGGATCGTTCTCCATGAGTGTGCGGTCGACCATCGCGCCCGGATCGGCCTCGAAGCCGTTGGCCACGACATAGCGCCGGTCGGCATCAACTGCGGCTGCGTCGCGCCATTTGTTCGCGGCTGGATAGCCCGCGCCACCACGGCCGCGCAGGCCCGCGTCGGACACGGTCCGGATGACCTGGGCGGAGCTCATCGACGGCACCGCATTTTTCCAGGCGGCCCATGCACCGGCCTTTTCGGCGGCGTCCAAAAGACCATCGGGATCGTACTTGCCGAAGCGGCCGGTCAGGATCTGGGGCACGCCCTTGGGCGTGGCGAGCATCTTCATGCGGCGGCAGTCTCGGTCTGCTTGGCGCGCAGCTTCTCGGCCAGTGCCTTTGCCTTTGCCGGGGTCAGGCCCGGCTGGCGCTGTCCGTCGAGCGTGACGAGCGGCTCGCCGCCGTTATCGCCACCGCAATCAGCCGCGACAACGCGCACCGCGCCATCAGCGGTCACGCCACCGAAGTCCACGCCGAGCGCCTCGACGAGGGCGTCGCGCACCTTGCCGCCACCAGCGAGCGTGCATGCCGCGCACCGGCACAGGCCGATCTGCGTCACGCGGCCAGGCTCGAACACGAGGTGCGGATAGGACGATGCGATGCCGTAGATCTCGCTGTACCAGGCGCCAGTCGAGTGGCTGATGTGCAGCAGCGCGGCAACCGGCAGGTGGCCGTAAGTCGATTGCGTTGCATTGAGGATCGCGAGCAGTCGGTGCGGGTCGTAGTCGTTGGCGGACATGATGCGCTCGAGCGGCCCGAGATCGATTGGCAGCCAGGCTGCGAACGCCTTATCGGCAACCGGGCGCCCTGATCGGCGCAGCGCGGACTCTTCGCGCCGCTCGGCGTACTGCTCGGCCGGGCCCCAGTGAACATGCATTCGGTTCTTGGTGTCGACGCCGCCCATGTCGATGATCTCGATCGGGCAGGCCATGGCGCACTGAAAACAGGTCTCGCACTTGAGATTGCCGCGCTCGTCGTACAGCAAAACCAGGCGGCCGCGGTGGTGAGGCGAGATGTCCTGACGCTCGTCCGGGTACTGGATAGTGATCTTGGGCTGCACGAAGCGCTTGAACGTATAGGCCATGCCCTTGGCCATGCCCCAGCCCGGGATCCTGTTTAAGACGCTCAATTTCGTGCGAGCTCCTGGACCAGCAGGATGGCGCCCGCAGTCACGAACACGTTGAGCAGCGCGATCTCGACCAGCCACTTCCAGGCGAAGCCCATCAGCTGGTCGATGCGCACGCGCGGCAGCGTGCCGCGCATCCACACAAAGATGAAGACGAAGGTGAACGTCTTGACCAAGAACCAGAAGAGGCCGACGACCACCTCGAACGACAGGAAGGCCCAGATGAGGAAGGCGGCCACGGCGAGCACGTTGAACAGCACGAAAGCGACGATCAGCGACTTCGCGAAGGACCAGCCGCTCTTGAGCATCCATAGCGGCAGGGCTATGAGCAGCAGGATGATGGGTATCCCGAAAGCGAGGATCCACAGCAGCCAGATGCCGATGCTCGAGATGTCGATGTTCGGCGTCAGCGAGCCGATGTGGAAGAAGTCGAGGATGGGCTTGGGGTCGATCGGCGCATTCCAGCCACCGAAGAACAGCACGACCGTGAGCGCCGAGAGGATGAAGACGTTCACATACTCGGCGAAGAAGAAGAAGCCAAAGCGCATGCCGCTGTACTCGGTCGCGAACCCGGCCACGATCTCGCTGTCCGCCTCCGTCAGGTCGAACGGCGTCCGGTTGCCTTCAGCGGTCGCCGCAATGAAGAAGACGATGAACGCGAGCGGCTGCTGGAAGACGTACCAGTCCCAGAACCAGCCGGCCTGCTTGAGCACGATCTGGTTCAGCGACAGAGTGCCGGCAAGCATGATGATGCCGACCGGGGCGAGCAGCAGTGGCAGCTCATACGACACGATCTGGGCCGCGGCGCGCAGACCACCCAACAACGAGTATTTGTTGAAGCTCGACCAACCCGCTGTCAGCAGGCCGACCACGGTCAAGCCTGACACGGCGAAGAAGTAGAGCAGGCCGATGTTCATGTCAAGGCCGACCAGACCTGGTGCAAACGGGATGACGAGCAGCGTCAGGACGCTCGACAGGTAAGTGATGATGGGCGCGACGGTGAAGATCGCCGCATCCGCGCCCGTCGGCGTGAAGTCTTCCTTCGCCAGCACCTTGAGGCCGTGGAAGACGGAGCTCAGAGTTCCCCAGGGACCGATGCGATTGGGACCGATGCGCCCCGCCAGGAAGGCGATGACCTTCATCTCCATGAAGATGATCACGAAGGCCACCGGCACCGTGATGAGCAGCGTGATGGTCGCGGCGATCAGGAAGCGGAAGATGTCGATGTTGGAACGGACGAGCTCGCCGCCCAGGTCGAGCAGGCGCGGAATCAGGCCGAGCTGCCAGCCAGCGAGAAGAAGCACCGTCAGCAGCACCATTGCGAGGAACAGCGGCAGGATGACCTTGCCCGCGAGGGACATGCGGCCCCACGCACGGCGCAGCCCCAGCCATTGGCTGTAGGAGCCGATCACTGCCCTTGCTCCGTCGTGCTTGTGATCACTTATCTATCCCGCCCATGATCGGGTCGAGGCTGGCCATCACGGCCATCATGTCAGCCAGCAGGTTGCCCGGCATCAGCGCACCGACCGCCTGGAGCGTGAAGTACGACGGGTCGTGGATGCGCAGCCGGAACGGTTGGTCGGAGCCGTCGCTCATCGCGTAGCACGAGTACTGGCC
>JBBQEC010000215.1:0-4329 GCA_038320305.1 Candidatus Limnocylindrales bacterium
TGGCAATCTTGCCCGCATCGGATCGGTGCTTGAACGCCACGCCGATCTGTTCTCGCGCGTGCCGATCGTCAACATCGACCACCACATCTCGAATCTGGGCTTCGGCGCGGTCGACTGGATCGATCCGTCCGCCGCCGCAACATGCGAGATGGCCGTGCTGCTTATGCCCGCCCTCGGGCTGGACCTCGACGCGGCGGACGGGGCGATCGCCGCTAACCTCATGGCCGGGGTCATCATGGACACGGCCAACTTCCAGCATCCCAACGTGACTCCGCGGACGCTGCGCGCCGCGGCCGAGCTCGTGACGGCCGGCGCGCCGTTGTCTGACACCGCACGGCTGATCTACCGCACCAAGCCCAACCGGCAGTTGAAGCTGTTCGGCCTGGTCCTGTCGCGGCTGGAGCAGGACCTCGATGGCCGGCTGGTGTGGGCCTCTTTGCGCGAGGGTGACTATGCAGCGGCCGGCGCGACCGTCGCTGACACGGAAGGCCTGAGCGACCTGCTCAGCCAGAGCGCGAGCGGCCAGATCGTCATCATGTTTCGTCAGGCAGAGGCGCGCACAAAGATCAGTGTTCGGACCCGCGAGGGCGGCCCTGACGCGACGGTTCTGACCGGGACGTTCGGCGGGGGAGGGCACGCACGCGCGTCGGGTGCCTCGTTGGATGTGCCCATCGACGAGGCAATGTCCAAGGTCCTCGCCGCCGCGCGCGCCATGCTCGTCGAGGGTGGCTAACTCGCTGGACGGCGTCCTCGTCGTCGCCAAGGAGCCAGGGCCGACTTCACACGATATCGTCGCGCTCGTGCGGCGCTTGACAGGCGTCAAGCGCGTCGGGCACGGCGGGACTCTCGACCCTTTCGCTGCCGGGGTATTGCCCGTTTTCGTCGGGCACGCCACGCGTCTGGTCGAATACCACATGACTGACGCCAAGGAATATCGCGCTCTCGTCTGCTTTGGCGCACGCTCAACGACCGACGACCTCCAGGGCGAGCTCACGCCGGCCGATTCTTCCGCCCCGACGCGTGAATTGGTCGAGGGCGCATTGGCTGCCTTCCGCGGCGAGATCGAGCAGGTGCCGCCCGATTACTCCGCAGTTCGCGTGGCGGGCCGCAAGGCTTACGAGCTCGCGCGCCACGGCGAAAAGCCAGAGCTACGGGCGCGCCGCGTCACGGTCAGCCTGCTCGAGCTTGTCAGCTGGGACGATAGCGACACGGCCCGGCCCACCGCCCAGATGGTCATCGGCTGCTCGGCAGGTACGTACGTGCGTGCCATCGCCCGCGATCTGGGCGAAACGCTCGGCTGTGGCGCCTACCTTGGGGCCTTGACCAGGACGGCGAGCGGCCCGTTCAAGATCGATCAGGCTCATCCGCTCGATGAGGTCCGCGCGGCGTTGACGACGGGTCGCGCCCACGAGCTGCTGCTGCCTATGGACGCCGGGCTCGACTTCCCGGAGGTCCACCTCAATGCCGCCGAGGTTGCGCACCTCGCGCGCGGCCAGCAGCTCCGGCGCGTGCTGGATGAGGGGCTGGTCCGCGTCCTCGACGAATCCGGCAAGCTGGTGGCGATTGCGCGCGCCGGCGACGGCATCCTCCAGCCAGAGAAGGTGTTTGGCCCGTGAAGGTGCTGCACGACATCGATGAGCTGCCCCATGGGCTGCGTTTCGTGCTCGCAATCGGCACTTTCGATGGAGTTCATCGTGGTCATGGCCGTCTGATCGAAACACTCACACGGGCCGCCAACGAGCTCGAGGCCGTGCCCGTCGTGCTGACCTTTGACCCACATCCGGCCGCGATATTGCGCGCGAACCCGCCGCCACTCTTGTGCGATCTCGACGAACGCCTCGAGCTGCTCGACGAGTTGGGCGTCGAGGTTACGGTCGTCCAGGCGTTTGATGCCCACTTCGCGGACCAGCCCGCGCAGACATTCCTCGCACGACTTGCCACCGACCGCCAACTTCGGGGCCTTGTGCTCACCGCGGAATCGGCCTTCGGGCGGGATCGATCGGCAGGGCTGCCCGCCATCCGCAATCTGGCCGGCGAGTTTGGGTATCGGGTAATCGAGGTTCCTCGTCTGGCCAGCACCGGATCCGTCGTCTCGAGCACGAGGCTGCGTGAGGTGCTCGCGAACGGTCGCTTGAGTGACGTCGAGCGGCTGCTCGGCCGACGCTACTCGGTGGTCGGACTCGTGATCAAAGGCGACCAGCGCGGCCGGACCTTGGGTTATCCCACTGCCAACCTGCGCTTCGAGCGGCCCATGGCGCTGCCCAAGGATGGTGTCTACGCAGTGCACGTCTCGTGGGGCGGACACGGCGGAACGGCGCGCCAGCACAGGCTGGGCGTCGCCTCACTCGGTGTTCGACCCACGTTCGAGGACGGCGGCGCACGGACCCTCGAGGTCTACGTCTTCGACTTTGATGGCGACCTCTACGGTCAGCGCGTGCGCGTCGAGTTCGTGCGCCGCCTCCGTGGCGAGAAGCGCTTTGCCTCGGCCCACGCGCTGGTCAAGCAGATGGACCGAGACGCACGGCGCGCGCGTGTGGTCCTGGAGCAGAGTTGACGGGCGCCTAACCGGCTATCAGTCGACAGCGGCCTAACCAAACGCCTGTTAGACTCCAGCCGAAACTGAGAGAAAGAAATCGTTGGAGGAACGGGTGCCCCTGGCGCGGGAAACCAAGGAAGTACTCGTGGCGGATTACGCCCGAGCGGAGAACGACACAGGATCGCCGGAGGTTCAGATCGCCCTGTTGACAGAGCGCATCAAGGACCTGACCGAGCATCTCCGCAGCTTTCCGAAGGACAATCATTCACGCCGGGGCCTGCTCAAGCTCGTCGGTCATCGTCGTCGACTTCTTGCCTACCTGATGCGCAAGGAGCCTGCTCGCTATCGAGCCGTCATCAGCCGGCTCGGGCTGCGCCGCTAACCGACTTCACCCGTCCTCCACACCATGGAGGACTGATGCCAGTCACAACGCTTTCGACCGAATTCGGCGGTCGCACCCTCACGATTGAAACCGGCAAGCTCGCCACGCTCGCCGGTGGTTCGGTCACCATTCGTTACGGCGACACGATGCTGCTCGGCACGGCCAACAGGTCGGAGCCGCGCCCTGGGCTCGATTTCTTCCCGCTGACGGTCGAGTTTGAGGAGCGCATGTACGCCGCGGGCAAGATCCCAGGCGGCTTCATCAAGCGCGAGTCGCGCCCATCAGAGGCGGCCATTCTCGCCGCGCGCCTGACAGACCGACCCATCCGGCCATTGTTCCCCGAGGGCTACAAGGACGACGTCCAGCTCGTGCTGACCGTTCTGTCGACGGACCAGGAGAATGATCCGGACATCCTCGGCACGATCGCGGCCTCAGCTGCGCTGAATATCAGCGAGATCCCGTTCAACGGACCCGTCGCTGCGGTTCGCGTCGGCCGGATCAACGGCGAGTTTGTGCTCAATCCCACCTTCAGCCAGCTCGATGAGTCGGAGATCGACCTCATAGTCTCGGGCACGCGCGACGCGATCATGATGGTCGAGGCTGGCGCCAAGATCGTTCCTGAAGCCGTCATGGCTGAGGCGATCATGTTCGGCCACCGCTCGCTGGCGCCCATCCTGGATCTCCAGGATCAGCTGCGCGAGAAGGTCGGCAAGGCCAAGCGCGTCCCGTACATCGAGCCCAGCGTTGGGTCGCTGCTCGATTTCGTCGACGCCGTACAGGACAACAAGCCCTTCGTCGTCTTCGATGTCGAGACGACCAGCCGCGATGCAAAGCAGGGCTCGATCGTCGAGATCGGCGCTGTCAAGGTCAGCAACGGCCATATCGAGGATCGCTGGTCAACCCTGGTCAACCCCGGCTCACCGATCGTGGGTCATCAGCTGCACGGCATCACGGATGATGACGTTCGCGACGCGCCCGCGCCACAGCAGGCTGCCCAGCAGTTCATTGACTGGGCCGGTGACGCCCAGCTCGTGGGTCACAACGTCGGCTTCGATATCGGCTTCCTCGAAGCGGCCCTCGGTGGCGGCAAGCACATCGAGGCCGGCCGCTACCTGGACACGCTCGTTATCGCCCGCGAGGCATATCCGGACACGGATCTGAAGCTTGGTGATCTGGCGCGTTTCTTCGAGCTCGAGGTTGAACCCAATCACCGGGCACTGCCGGACGCAGAGGCGACCGCGCAGCTCCTGATCCGACTTGGCAGCGATCTGCCCGACCGCATCAAGCAGTACAAGGAAACGGTCGCCAACGCGATCCGCGCTCAGCGGAGCGGTGCATCGTTCGAGGAGACGACCAGCTTGATCGACGGGGCGCGCAGGACTGCGCGCTTCTCGAAGAGCCTGTCGGGCCT
>JBBQEC010000216.1:0-4273 GCA_038320305.1 Candidatus Limnocylindrales bacterium
AGATCCAGGTCAACCTCGCGCGGTCCCCAGCGCTGGCGAATCACTCGGCCGATCGACCGCTCAAGGGACTTGAGCCCAACAAGCAGGGCGAGAGAGCCGTTCTCAGCGTCCCGACCGGCGGGCACGGTGAGTGCCACAACCGCGTTCAGGAAGTCGGCCTGATCGAGGACGCCAACGGGTTTCGTCGAGTAGAGCGATGACACGCCGCGCAGCGAAACGCCCGGAAGTGCCCTCAGCGCGCGAACTGCATTGACCATGTTGGCGCGCGGATCGCCGACGTTCGCGCCGAGGCCAACGTATGCTCGAACCCGTCGCTCACCCACTGCTCGAGGATAGGCGCGATGGGCCAACTGGTCGCTGGCCCACTCGGCGAGCGCTGTGCCTCACAGATAGTGATGCGGGCAGCATCATCTGCGCCCCCGCGCTGTGTGCCGAAAGGCCGCTGCAGCGTAGAATTGGTTGCGAGCTGCGGTCCGGCCCAGCAACCCAATTAGCCCCAAGAACCGCGGACCGTGGCGCCTGAAAGGCATCTGTGACAACCGCACTGTGGTACGTCGTCGGGTTCGCTTTCGCGGGTGCGACGTTCGTGCTCGTCACAATTGGCGCTGCCTGGCTGTTGAGCCATCGCTCCAAGGGCGATAGGCACAAGGGCCTGCCCTATGAATCGGGCATCGACACGTACGGCTACACGTGGGGCCGAACGGGTCTCTCCTTTTACATCTACGCGCTGCTCTTCGTTGCCTTCGATATCGAGGTCGTGTTCATCTACCTGTGGGCGATGGTCTTCCGTGACGTGCTCATCGGTGGCTTCCTGGCGATGCTCCTGTTCGTGCTCATCCTTCTGGTCGGGCTTGGATATGCGTGGCGAAAGGGCGTGCTGACATGGAAGTGACGAAGTCCAACGATGCGGCGCTGACGCCCATCGAAAAAGACAGCGAGGTCGAGCCGATCGTCGTAGCCAACACGCTTTGGACCTCGACCAACCCGCAGGCGTACAGCGGCGGAATGCCGCCCCAGATCACGCACCTGCGCCACGAGGAAGAGTTCGGCGACAAGAGCGACAACGGCCGTTGGCAGGCGCTCGACATCATCCCCACCAAGGCCGACTACATAATCGACCTGATCCGGCTCAACAGCCTGTGGCCGCTGACGTCTGGCCTGGCCTGCTGCGCGATCGAGATGATGTCCGCGGCTACGCCAATCAACGACATGGATCGCTTCAACATGTTCCCGTTCCGGGCCAGCCCACGCCAGGCCGACGTGCTCATCGTGGCCGGCACGCTGACGACCAAGATGGCCGGGCCGCTGCTGCGTCTGTGGGAGCAGATGCCCGAGCCCAAGTGGTGCGTCGCGATGGGCGACTGCACCTGCTCGGGTGGCCGCTACAAACGCTCTTATTCCACGGTCCAGGGGATCGATCGGATCATGCCCGTCGACGTATACGTTCCCGGCTGCCCGCCGCGACCCGAAGGCCTGATCTACGGCATGATGAAGCTCCAGCAGCTGATCAAGGAGCGCCGCGGCCACTGGGCCGAGCGCCAGGTCGGGCCGACCGTTCCAGCCGGCATCTGATTCCAAGAGAAAACGGGGAGCGAGAGAGACGGACACGCAATTGAAGCGACGCCTGGAGCAGGCGTTCGCCGACCAATTCGCCGCGCCGGTACGCCAGACGATCGACCAGACGGAAATCTGGGTCAACGCCAAGGATCTGCCAGCGGTCATGACCCGGCTGCACGACGACGAGCAGTTCGAGTTTGAGATTCTGGCCGATCTGTGCGGCGTCGATACCGGCACGGAGATGTGGTCCGTCTACCACCTGTGGTCGCCACGGTCGCCGGATTGGCTGCGTGTGATCGTGCCTGCCCTGAATCGGGATGACCCGCGCGTCCCCTCAGTGACCTTCATATGGGGAGGCGCGGAGTGGCCCGAACGCGAGGCCTACGACATGTTCGGGATCATCTACGAAGGCAACCGTGATCTCCGACGGATCTATATGCCGCCCGACTACACCAGCTTCCCGCTGCGCAAGGACTTCCTGCTGCCGGACGACGCTGCACGCTCGCCAGGCGAGGGATTCCGCCATGTCGAGCAGACGCACCAGCCGGCGGAGAACATGCGCCGACCCGTGATTCGCCAGGGTCCGCAGTTGGGTGACAACCAGATCAGCACGATCAGTCAGCTGCCAGAAGAGTCCGAGGCTCCGCCCGCATGACCGACCCGTCAGTCGTTCGCTCGCTGGACGACCCGAATATCTGGGTCGACACCCCTGCAACCATCTACGACGCCATCCCGCCGTACCCGCCTCGAACCGAGCGGGAGGCGGAGTTCTACCACCTGCGCGACGGCGAGATGCTGCTCAACCTGGGACCGCAGCATCCCTCGACCCACGGTGTCTTGCGCGTCGTGCTCAAGGTGGATGGCGAGAGAGTCGTCGATCTCGATCCGGTGCTCGGCTACCTCCACCGCGGCGTGGAGAAGATCTGCGAGAACGGCGATTGGCACATGGCCATCAGCCAATGCGATCCGCTCGAGTATGTCGCCTCGCTTTTCAGTGAGGCGATGCCCGTTCTCGCCGCCGAGAAACTGCTTGATCTGAAGGTGCCGCGTCGCGCGGAGTACATCCTCACGCTGGTCTGGGAGCTCAACCGCATCGCCAGCCATGGCCTCTTCATCGGTTGGCTGGCGCTTGACCTGGGCGGCATCACGCCGCTGCTCTATGGCTTCATCGAGCGCGATGAGATCGTCGAGATGCTCGCCGCCCTGACCGGCCAGCGCATGCTCTTCAATTACCTGCGCATTGGCGGCGTCAACCACGACCTGAACCACGACTTCCTGTCGCGCCTGGGCGATTGGATGAGCCGTGCTGCGGTTGAGCTCGAGCAGGAGACACGGCTGCTCAACGAGAACGAGATCTTCGTGCGCCGCACGCGGGGCATGGGCACGATGTCGCCTGAGATGGCACTGCGCATGCGCTTGACCGGCCCGAACCTGCGTGCCTCGGGCGTGCCGTTTGACGTCCGCCGCGCCCACCCATACAGCGCCTACCCGGAGCTCGAGTTCGACATTCCCACGCGGCCGGAGGGCGATTCATACGCGCGCTACATGCTTCGCGTCGACGAGATTCGGGAAAGCATCAAGATCATCGACCAGTGTCTGCACGAGATGCCCGACGGCCCGATCATGGCGCGCATTCCGCGCTTGATCAGGATTCCGCCGGGCCGCGCTTTCATCGCCATCGAGAGCCCACGCGGCGAATACGCGTGCTACGCGATGAGCGACGGCTCCGACCAGCCGTTCCGATTGCGCATCAGCGATCCTTCGTTCTGGAATCTCCAGGCCGTCGGCGAGCTCGTGCCGGGCAACCTCATTGCGGACACCATGGCCGTTATGGCCAGCCTCGACCCGGTCATGGGTGGAATAGATAAGTGATTTCCCGGTCCGCAGTCCTCGTGACTGCTGCGCGCGAAGCGTTGGACACCCAGCGTCTCGCTGGGGTTCGACCGTCGTTTGCGTACACCCTGTGGACGTTGGTCCGGTTGCCATGTCTGTGATTACCAGGCCGTTCCAGCGCATGACGCTGGCCGGCAAGATCATCGTGCCGCTGCTCATCGTGGGCGCAGTCATGACGATCTTGCTTCTGGTCGGGTGGGAGATCGGCCTGATCCCGTGGCTGCTCGGCATTGGCGCGGATCTCGTCAATTCGAACATCGACATCATCCGTTTCCTCCTGGCCGCGACAGCGATCCTGCTGTTCACCATCCCGACTGCCTTCGTGATCATCTTCATGGAGATGAAGGTGATCGCGTTCCTGGCGTCACGCATCGGACCCAATCGGATTGGCCCATGGGGCACGCTCTCGTCCGTCTTTCACGGCTTCAAGGTGCTGGCCAAGGAGGACTACACCCCGACCGGCGCCGACGGGGCCGTCTTCACGGTCGCGCCGATCATCACCTTCCTCGCATCCATCCTGACCCTGCTCGTCGTCCCGTTCGCGCCAGGTCTGGTCGGCTATGACATGAACATCGGGCTTCTTTACTTCTTCGCCGTGTCCGGCCTGACCGTCGTCGGCCTGATGATGGGCGGCTGGGCCAGCTTCAATAAGTACTCGCTGCTCGGCGGCTTGCGTGCCGCTGCGCAAATCGTCAGCTACGAACTGCCGCTCGTGCTCGCGCCAGTCGGCGTGATCATGCTTGCCGGAACGCTGTCGCTGAACGGCATCGTCGAGCACCAGGCCGGCTGGTTCTGGAACTGGTACGTGTTCCAGCAGCCGCTC
>JBBQEC010000217.1:0-4234 GCA_038320305.1 Candidatus Limnocylindrales bacterium
CATCATTGCCTACGCTCGACGCGAGTACAACCTGCTACTCGGCGAGCGCACCGCAGAGGATGTCAAGATCGCTGTCGGCTCGGCCTACCCGGGCGACTACGACGATCAGCGCGTGACGTTGAGAGGGCGCGACCTTCTGACCGGTCTGCCGAGAGCGGTCGAGGTGACCGCCGAACAGGTGCGTGAGGCGATCGAAGGCTCTGTTCAGCAGATCGTCGACACCGTCAAGGACACGATCGAGGAGACGCCGCCGGAGCTGGTCGCCGACATCATGGACCAGGGCATTGTTCTGGCGGGCGGCGGTGCGCTGCTGCAGGGGCTCGATCGGCGCGTGAGTGAGGCCACTCAGATGCCGGTCCACGTTGCCGATGATCCACTAACGTGCGTGGCGCGCGGCACCGGCAAGGCACTCGAAGAGCTTGACGTCATGGAGCGCACGCTCGTCGCCGAGACGTATTCACGCGCGCCGCGCTGAGGTTGCCCGAACGGCGATTAATCTCTAGATGACCAAGGGCAGAACTGGACGTCGGCAGGCGATCCTTTATGTCGCGCTGCTGACAATCTCACTGCTGATGCTTGCGTTCAGCGCGTCGGCACCGATCACCGAGCTGCGCCACGGCGTCGGCTTCGCCATGGCGCCTATTCAGAACGTGCTCCGCCAAGGCGGCCAGACGGTCAGCTCGTTCTTCGCCACGCTCGGGGAGATAGACCGGCTGCGGCAACAGAACCAGGACCTGCAAACGCAGGTAAATGAGCTTGCGACGCAGAACCGATCGCTAGAGAGCCTGCGCGTCCAGAATCAGCAGCTGACGGACGTCCTAAGCGTCCGCTCATCGCTTGGTTACGATTCCACCGCCGCCGAGGTCATCAGCAGGCGAATCACCGACCAGGAGCACGTCATCAGCCTCGATCGCGGCGCGAGCGATGGCCTCGAGGTCAACGATCCGGTCATCGGCGGCGGCGGCGCACTGGTCGGCCAGGTGGTCGAGGTGGGGCCGAACTACAGCCGCGTGCTGCTCATCACGGACGAGCGCATGAACGTTGTCGGGCTGCTCGAGTCGAGCCGCGGCGTTGGCACGCTCCATGGCCGCCTGGATCGGCCGCTCGAGATGGACGGCATTTCCGCGGCCAACCAGGTCAGCCTGGGCGAGGCCGTCGTCACGGCCGGCATCGAGCTGTCAGAGGACGTCCGCTCGCCGTATCCCAAGGGACTGCTCATCGGCACGATCGCGGACGTCCAGCGCTCGCCGGATCAGCTCTTCCAGACCGCGCTGGTCAACCCGTCGGCCAACTTCGAGACGCTCGAATACGTCCTGGTGATCACCAACTACGTGGGCGGCCTGCCGCCCATCTCACCGGAGCCGAGTACGACGCCTTAGCCCGCCCCTCCGAGCCAACGCGCGCGGTTGGCTGTCGGCGCGCGAGGCTACTTCGGCGGCTTGGTCGGCTTGGGTGTCGGCTGGATCCCGTAACCCGGGATGAGCAACTCCTGGCCGACGGCGATCCGGTTCGGATTCTTGATCCCGTTGAGATCGATGATGTCCTGTGGATCGACCTGGTACAGGCCCGCGATGTAGGTCAGTGACTCGCCCTTCTGGACCACGTGCATGAACGGTGCGGCCGTTACTTCGACCGTTGGCACGGCCGTCGGCGTGCGACGCGGCGCGTCCGTCGGCTCGCCCGACGCGCCTGCCGAGGCCGAGGGAGGGGCACTTGCCAGGGACGACGTGGGCGTCGGCGAGGCCCCGGCCACGGGACCGGGCACAGCGCGCATGTTGGCCACCATCCAGGCCGTGAACAGGCCGCCGGCAATCGCGAGCACGAGCACGACAACTGTCGCAATCAACCAGCCTGCGGCGCCACTCGACGCCCGGCGGCCCGACTTTGGCGTGTCGTTCGCGCCAACGGGAGGTGGCGCGGAGGAGGTTGGACCAGCAGAAGTGAAATCGTCTGACACGAGCGGAGAGTAGCGGGCAGAAGGCTCACCCATCCGATCTTGCGGGCCTCGATCTGCGCGGCGGTGCGTCCAGGCAACTGGGCCGGACGACGAGGACCACTGGTACCTCCTCCCAATGGCGACGCGTGTCCCAGAACACGACTCTGCCCTCACGTCGCAGGTGCGTCCTTCCAGCAGGACGCCCCCAGCCTGAGACTAAGAAGAGGGGATACGCACTTGTCGGTACGCGCCGTCGGTCACAACATCGCTTCACGCGCATCAATCGCTGCCACCATCCTTGCGTTGCTCGCGCTCCTGGCCACGACGTCGTTCGGTGCCAGCGTCCACGCAGCGTCAAACAACACTGCGCACTCATCAACATCCGTGGCTGATGCCGCACCGCACCGGCTCAAGGCCGTCTTCATCGTCGGACCCACGAGCTCATTGACCCAGAGCAACCTGAACGATGCCGAATCTCTGGCGCAGGTCGCCGAGTCCTACGGCATGGACGTTCGGCGCGTCTTCTTTCCCCACGCAACGTGGGCGAACGTGCTCGCCAACATCCAGGGCGCCAACCTGGTTGTCTACATGGGACATGGCTACGGCTGGCCCAGCCCGTATACCAAGGTGCTTACCGAAAGCCGCCAGGACGGCATGGGCCTTAATACCTTCGACGGTAGCGGCCCGACCCAGTACACCTACTACGGTGCGAACCTGCTCAAGCAATACGTCAAGCTCGCTCCGAACGCGATCGTGTTCCTGAACCACCTGTGCTATTCGGCCGGCAACGGCGAGCCAGGCATGACGATCCCTGGTTACGATCTGGCCGCCCAGCGCGCCGACAACATGGCCAACGCGTGGCTCGCGATCGGTGCCAAGACCGTCTTCGCCTACGGCTCGCAGCTCTTCGTCAAGTCGCTCCACGCGCTCTTCGATACCGACAACTCGATGGAAGACATCTTCCGGCTTCCGGGCGCAAAGCCGACTGAGTACTACGGCTGGGTTGGTTGGGATGCTCGTCACTACAACTCCGTCCGAACGCCGGGCGCGACGATGTTCTTCGATCCGAGCCAGAAGGAAGGCTTCTACCGAGCCGTCAGTGGCGACCTGACCATGACCGCATCGGAATGGAAGAACGGGCCTGAGAGTCCGGCTGCGCCAAACATGGGCACCCTGGACGTCTCGACCGATGGCGGTGCCAGCCTCGTCGGCAGCAACATGCCGGTCTTCACCCCCAACGGCGATGGCGCCACCGACACCGTGAGCTTCAACTACACGACGAACAAGGAAACATTCGTCGACTGGCAGGTCCAGAACTCGGGCGGCACCGTGGTGCGCAGCTTCACGAGCTGGACCCAGGGCACGGGCGGTTCTGCCGAGTGGGACGGCAAGAAGGACGAAGGGACGTACGTCGGCGACGGTACATACACGATCAGCGCCACTCCGAGCAGCCGCGCCGGCAACGCCGGTGATCCCGTGACGGCAACGGTCAAAGTCCTCACCACCATGGCCCACCCGGCTTCCAGTGCCAACCTGTTCTACGCCTCTGACGGTGACTCGCTCGCGCAGAACACCACGTTTTCCGTGACGCTGACCCAGCCCGCGACTTTCAGCTGGGTTGTCGTCGACAAGAACAACAACGTGGTGCGCACCAACCTCACCAACGCCGTGACCGGAGCGGGCAACCTGACCTGGCAGTGGAATGGCAAGGACGAATCCAACGCATATGTTCCCGATGGCACGTACTACAGCGTCATGACCGCCGCCACGAGCGCGGGCACCTACTCGCAGCGAGTGGCCGTTGACGCGCGGGCGTTCAGCCTGACTCCGGCGACGGCCGGTCCGTTCACCCGCGGCGCCAAGGTCAAGTTCACTGTCTACAGCGCCGAGCCGCTTATTTCTACGACTCCGAAACCAAAGATTCGGGTGACGTTGCCGGGCCTTGCGGCCAAGACTTATACGACGACCAAGCAGTCGGATGGCGGGTTCTACGTCACAGTGACCTTCACAGCAACGGCTCAGGCGGGCACGGCCCAGTTCCACGTGACGGGCACCGACACTGGCGGACAGGCCCAGTTCACGGACTACTCCTACCAGCTGAACTAGTCAGTCAACCAATAGCTTGTGCGCCAAGCCGGCCCCATCGGGGCCGGCTTGGCCGTTTCGCTCGCTAGACTCGCGCCCGATGGTTGATCAGCTGCGCTACGCCGGAACGTGGATCGTCCTGCCCACGTACAACGAGATCGAGAATCTGCCCAAGATCGCTCCGGCGATCCTCGACGCGTTGCCAGGCTCGAC
>JBBQEC010000218.1:0-4223 GCA_038320305.1 Candidatus Limnocylindrales bacterium
CGGCCATGCCTGTGCCTGAACGTCCCAGCGCGCGACCGCAAGCGGTACAAATACGAGCGCTCCAAAGAGGATCACGATCGTTGTCGTTGCCGTCCGGTCGCGCGCCGCAACGACGATCAGGTTCCACAGCGCGTGAATGAACGCCGCGGCCATAACGATGACGAGTGTCGCGAGAGTCATGTCTTCTGACCGCCGCAGTCCACCCGGCGGTCGGGATTACGCCGAGGCGGCAGTCGGTGTCTTGGCGACTACGTCGGCGATCCGCTCGAGAGCGAGTTTCAGGTTGGCCTGCGAGTTCGCGTAGCTGATGCGGATGTGGTCCTTGCCGACTTTGCCGAACGCGGTGCCGGAGAGAGTGCACACGCCGCCCTCGTGAAGCAGCTTGTCGGCCATCTCGCTTCCGTTCATGCCCGTGCCCGCGACGTTGGGGAAGACATAGAACGCGCCGTGAGGCATTCGACAACGAATGCCGGGGATGGCGTTGAGGCCGTCGACGATCATCTGCCGACGAGCACGGAACTCCTCGACCATCGCTTTGACTGCGTCCTGCGGACCGTTGAGCGCCTCGACGGCGGCCATTTGCTCGAAGCTGCTCGTGCAGCTGACGCTGTTGATGATCAGCTTGCTGAACGGGTCGACGAGCGCGGGTGGAAGGATCGCGAAGCCGAGGCGCCAGCCGGTCATTGCCCAGGCCTTGCTGAAGCCGTCGAGCACGATCGTGCGCTCGGCCATGTCCGGCATCGTCGCGATCGAGACATGCTCGCCTTCGAAGACGCCGCGGCCGTAGATCTCGTCGGCCATGACCGTGATGTCGTGTTCGCGCGCGAGATCGGCGATCGCCGTGATGTCTTCTCTCGTCAGCACTCCGCCCGTTGGGTTGTGTGGCGAGTTGAAGATGATCAGCTTGGTCTTTGGCGTGACAAGGGCGCGCAGCTCGTCCGGATCGAAGCGGAAGTCGTTCTCCTCGCGCAACGCGTAGGGCACGGGCGTGCCGCCAGTGAAGAGGGTCATCGACTCGTAGATCGGGAAGCCGGGATCCGGATAGATGACCTCGTCGCCCGGCTCGATCAGAGCCAGGATCGCGAAGTACATGATCGGTTTGGCGCCAGGTGTGACGACCACGTTGGCCGGGTCGGCGTCGAAGCCGCGGAAGCGCTTTGACTCTGCGGCGATGGCCTCGCGCAGCTTGGGCTGGCCGAGCGGCGGGCCGTAGTGGGTCCAACCCTCGTCGAGGGCGCGCTTGGCCGCGTCGCGGATGTTCACGGGCGTGTCGAAGTCGGGCTCGCCGATCTCCAGGTGGACGATGTGCCGGCCCTGCGCCTCGAGCGCGCGAGCGCGGGCGGCGGCCTCGAAAGCCGTCTCGGTGCCGATACCGATCATGCGCTGTGCAAGCTTCATGTCCGGCATCGTAGCAAAGGCTGTTTCAGTGGCCAGAAGCGGGAGTCGGCACGCTCGAATAGTCCGACTGGCCCATATCCGCGGTTTGTAGCCGCGCTCACAGTTCGCCTCCGACCGGAGTAAAGCAGCGTGGCTAGCGTGCCCGAGCCACCTCCGGTCGCTTTTTTGACCTCGAGCGCGACGGCGAGTGACGATTACGGCCTTTACCAGATCGGCATTGGCGCCGTAGTTGGCTCGGAACCTGACGTCGTGCTGTCTTCTGCCCCGGACGCCGTCACGTCGTCGGCAAGTACTGGCGCCCGCAGGGTGAGGTAGTACGCACCGCCGCTGACCGTGAGATTCGAGGAGCAACGCAATTCTCCAACGAGCCGGTAACCGTCCGACGCACTGCTGAGGCTCAAAGTGGTCCATTCGATGCACGGACGACCCAGTAGATTCAGCTCCAGCCCCGTGGTGCCGAACGGATTGCTTACCCAAATGTCGGGTGGACTTGGGCCGTCTGGCGGCAAGACCAGGTAGTCCGTCTGAGCACACGCGATTACCAAGCCGGTGTAGTCCACAACCACTGGCAGCGTTTCGGGACTCGGAGTGGACCCTGGTGCCCGAGGTTGTGGTTCGCATTGGATTCGAGTCTGTAGGGATGGGTCCGAAGCGGATATCTGAACCCTCGGCAATACCTGGCCGTTGATCGTTGCGTGCACTGATTCCGTGAGGGGCTCGATGAAGTCCAGCTGCAAAACCATAGGAACAGGACCGCCAGCGCATGAAGGAGCCGGGTCCGGAACCGGCGGGGCCTGTTCCGTGATGGTGAGCTCGAAGCCTCGTTGGTCGGAGCGAAACGCCGCTCGAACATCTGGAGTGCACGCGGCGCCGGTCCATTTCCCGACCAATTGCCTGTCTGTGGAGGTGAACTCACCCGTTTTCAAAGGCCCGTTGTCGGTCGACGCGCTACATGAACTGACAAGACCGGTGGAATCGGTCAGCACGACAATTGACCCGCATTCGACTTGCCCTGACGGCGACGCAAGCGGCGACGGCGACGTCTGCAGCGACGGCGACGTCTGCAGCGACGGCAACGGCCGAGTAGCCGACGGCGCCACGGCGGATTGCGACGGTGTCGGCGACACCTGGCATGCCACGGCGCAGACCGCAATTGCGACTGCGCACAGACGCAGGGCTAGCACGCGAAAAATCCATGCACGGCGGCAATGAGAGCGCCTGCCTTATCGACCTGCGGTCCATTCGTGACCCGGCTCACAAGTTCCTCGAACAATGTGCCATCCAGCGGTATCGAATATATGTTGTCGCCATATGCGCGTTTGAGGTCCGAATATTCGGGCGTGACGACCTTGCCGTCGATGTTGCCGAAGATGCTCGGGTATCCGTCAGTCAGGTAGTACAGGTATTCATCGCCAGGGTGGACTTGGCTGTAGCGGGATCGGTTGATGAGCAACAGCATGTGGTCGATGTCGGAAACATTTGCGTTGGGCATGGGCTCATCTGCAATGACCTGGATCAGGTTGGGAGCCTGCGTAGTTGCCTCCCCTGCAAGCACCTCGGTCAATTCGAATGTCATCAGGAAAGTCGGCGACTCGGTCAATGGGTCATCCCACTCCTGAACGCCGAGGCGACGCCCGACAGCTACGAGATCCGACATGCGGACGGCATCCTAGAACGCGTCAGGGACGTGCATGCCCATGCACTCGATGTCATCGAACGGCAGCCAAAATCGATCAATTCGCCCGCGTCCGCTGACGTTTGGTTTCGGAGTCACGCCACGCGTAACCGGCGGTGGCAGCGACACCTCCGAACCATCAGACGGCAACGGACTCGGTTGGTAGACATCCGCCGTCTCGGTCGCTACCGGAGTCTCGACACTGAGGTTGGCGCTTGGCTCCGGGCTGACGACTGTCTGTTTGGTGGGGGACGCCGTAGTCGCTGGCGACTGAACGGCCGTGCCCAACGCGCGACTGGTTGGGGCGGTCGTCACGGCGAGTTGGCCGACAGAGCAGCCGGTGATTGCAGTCACCCCGACCAGTGTCGCCAGGAGACGGAGTCGCACGTTTCGTGGACGTGCTGAGTGATGACTGTGTGACGTTTGTCACCCGCCCTCGGCACGCTCGAACCGTCCCAGTGGCCCACATCCGCGGTTCGCAGCCGCGTTCGCTGCTCGCATGAGAACGGAGTAATGCAGCGTGGCTAGCGTGCCCGAGCAACCTCCGGCCGTTTCTCTTTTTGCTGAATGGCGATTCAGTCGCACGCGTCAATTGCCGTGATAAACCTCGTGGCTGAAGTCGGCCGAGGCATCGATAGGTCGGCTCAGCTGGAGCAACAGCGTCCTCGCGCGCCGGTCAGACGGTTGGCAAAGAGCGCCAAGGCGGTACTGAAGCACATATCGTGTCGGCAGCTCCGCCAGCGTGATCAGTGGATTCGTATCGCACGTACCGTCCGACCAATCGAGGAGCAGCTGACTGAGATCCCCATCGGGATTGCTCACCTGACCGTCGGCGCTACCCGATGAGGCGACGCCGGCACAAGACTCGACGGCGCCTGTCTCATCGGTGAAAGTGACGTGGCTATCGCTGGCGCCAGGGAACGGTGCGCAGTCGATCGTCGTTGAGGTGGGCGTGTACGTCGGATGGGGGAACGTGGCTCCGACCTGCACCGACGCCGCATGGATGGGAGCGGATAGCTCGAGGTCGAGCGAATACGCTTCAGGAAACGGGCTGCAGCCGGCGAGGTCGGTCTCGCTCACCGTCGCAACATAGCCGTTGGCGCCACCACTCAAGGCGATGCGGCGCTCCACAACACAGGTGTTACTGCCC
>JBBQEC010000219.1:0-4222 GCA_038320305.1 Candidatus Limnocylindrales bacterium
TCCGGGGCCAGATACACGTAACCGGCCTTCGTCCTGCCGGGACGAAAGGCCGGTCCTTCCGCGGTACCACCCGTTTTCGACGACCCATCGGCCGTCGCACTCCTCTAACGGCTCACAGGTCCATTCATCGTCGCCTCCGTCCCGGGCTTGCACCATCCGCCGGGTCTCTGGTTCGGAGGACCGAGACTACTTCTCCCGATCACAGCCACTCTTCGATTGACGGCAGTCTACGCACCTTCTTCGCGACGGGTCAAGGCTTCACGGTCGAGTGGAAACCAGAATGGCGAGCTTGGCCACGCTTGCCAAATCGCCCTTGGCGGCGGTGCCGTCCGCTTGCCGGATTGCAGATGCTCGACTGCCAACATTGCAGATCAGTTGAACAAGTTCTGGCGATTTGCCGAGATGGCTCGCGGCGAGACGGAGAATTGTGCGGATTGCCAGCTTTGAACAAGCGTCTTTTCAGATCACACAGCAAAACCCTCTCTCTGGCACCAGGTGATGTGCCGAAAACCTCGCGAAGCAGTCGCAGGTTGTGCAGATGATCTACAAACTCGCTTCGATGGCCTTTCGCCAGCGTGATCGAGTCGTGGCGATCTATCGACCAGAGCCAGAGAGCGACGCGAGCGCGTGCGTGGCGAGCGGTTCGTAGCGCGAGCCGCCCGGACCGAGGTGGCTCCGAAAGAGGATCAGGCTTGTCGTCAGCCATTCGAGGGTCAAGGTCGGAGCCAGCCCACGCAGGGCGGCCAGCGCCGGCGCGTCCACTGCCCGTGCCACTGTCAAGTGCGGCCGAGGACCTCGCCGCTGATCATAAGTGTGGGTGCCAAGCGCCTGGTCGATGTCGAGCGACAGATCCGCCGTGTGCCGAAAGCCGTCGCCGAGCGTGAGCCATGCGACGCCGCCAGGGCGGGCACCGGGCCGATCGTCGATGTGTCCGCCAGCACTGTCGATCGCGGTGCGATAGGCAGCGTGGTGCAACGCGACTGAAGCGAGGCTTTGGTCAATTGCGGGTACTCGCTCTGAGCCCGCCTGACCGATGAACACCAGCGTCAGATGCATCAGGTCCGTCGTTATCCAGCGCGTATCCGGAAAGCGTGAACGCAGCGGCGCGAGACCCTCCCAGACGGCCGCAGCCGCGTCATCGGTGAGTGGCGCCGCGACGAAGAGGCGCCAGGCGTCAGGCAGGTGAGAGAGCCGGTCGCTCGATGTCGAGCAGGTCAAGCAACTCGAACAAGTCCGTCACGACAGTCAACTCATTGTCCTCGTACTGCTCTCGCGCGCGCGCCGGGTCGTTTCCTGACCGATCAATCAGCACGCCATTAATGCCCACCCGGCGCGCGCCCACGACGTCGGCGCGATACGAGTCTCCGACATGCCACGCGTTATCCGGCGTGACGTTCATGCGCTCGAGGGCGACCGTGAAGATGCCCGGATTGGGCTTCTGGAAGCCAACGCGAGCGCTGACCACGAGCGATTCGAAGTGGCTCGCCAGCTCCAGGTCGTGCAACAGCTCAGGGCCGCCCCACACGAAGTTGCTGATTACGCACAGTCTGAATTCATTGGCTCGCAACGCATCCAGCGCAGGCATCACGTCCGGGTAGACATACCAGGCGGAGCGTCGGGCGAAGGCGTCCTCGATCTTCTTGAAGACATCCGGCGCGAGATCCGCGGGGCCCGCGCGCTTCAACACGGCAGTGTCGAAGGCAATGATGCGCTGCCACGAGTTGTCTTCGGTGGGTTCGAACGGGTCCTCGAGGTTCCACCACGCGCCGGTCTGCGTCTCCTGCAGCAGCGCACGCTCGAGGTCTTTCTCGGAGACATCGATGCCCGCCTCGAGCAGGCCCTGGCGATAGACGCCGGCCCATGACGGATGGGCACGGATCAGGGTGTCGCCTACGTCAAGGAACAGGACTGCCGGTCGCTTCGTACTCGATTGTGTCACGCTCGAAGTCTAAGTGGGCGGACCAAAGTGGAGGTCCGCTCTAGAGCGGTTCGGGCTTCGGCTCGATTACGAATTCGACGGCGTCGCCATAGCGTGACGTGAGGTCGTTTTCGAACCACGCGACATGTTTGACGAGGCTGAACGTCGTCACATTACGGACGACGTCGACGCCGACGCCATTGACCTCCAGGTCCGGATGGGCATACGGATCAGCATTCCACCAACTCATGAACCAGTCTTGAGGCGCATCAAGCTCAGCGTAGTTGTGCTTGACCTGGCGCCAGACGACGGACGCACCCGGCGGCACCCATCGCTCGACCTTGGCCTTCATGGCCGGATCCGTCGACTTGATCGCAACATTCAAGGGCCACCCACTGCGATCCCACCAGAGCCCACCGAAGCTTTGAGGATCACGTTGAACGGCGTTGATCGCTGCTTGCATGTCGTCGTGAGTTACGGCGCCAGCGGGCGTTTGCGGAGTGGGCGTCGCCTCCGCCGATGAACCAGCCACAGCCGAGCAGCCGATGGCAACAAGTGCGACGAACGCCAGAAGCGCCTTCACGACCGGAGCCTAGTCGTTGTAAAGACGCTCCTCGATGAGCTTTTCCTGAACCTGCCGGCCGTTGGGATCGAAGCACGAATACTCGAAGTGCTTCTCGTACTCGAGATCGACGGCGTCCTTGCCCGACCGGTTCTTCTCGACGCTCAAGATCGTCCAGTCACGGAAGCGCTGCGCCTGGTACGGGTTGAACTCGATGTTGACCTTGGCGACGATCGAGTACTTCTCGTTCAGGATCAGGATCACGTCGGCTTCGTAGTTGAGCGCCGAGGAGCCGCGCAGGTGATGGTTGCGCAGGCGGGCGGCCTTCAGGCCTTCCTTGTCGGCCGCAACGATGCACACGACAGCGACGCCGAGCGACAGCGCCAGGTCCTTCAGACCGGCGACGACGTTGGTGACCTTCTCGGCCTCTGTCGGCGGATCGGGGAATATGGGCACGCGCTGGAGATAGTCGACAAAAACCACGAGCGGACGCGTCGGCTGGCTGCGGCGGTAACCCTCGACCAGGGTACGCAGGTTCTGCGGCGTGGTATTGGTGTGCGAGCCGCGCATCAGGAAGAGTCCCTGTCCGTAGCGGCTGATGCGCTCAACGGCCGGGCGCAGGCGCGGATTGCTACGCAGATCGGCGTTCGGATCGCCGCCGTTGGCCATCCACGTACCGAGAACCTCACGCCGGACGTCCTGGATCTTGACGGCGGTGTTGGCCGACGGCGGCATGGTGCCGGCGAGCGCCGACTCCATGGCCATCATGCGGTTGAGCAAATACTCCTCGTCGTGCTCGAAGCAGATGTAGAGCACGTTGGCCTGGCCACTCTGGACGATGTTGCGGGCGACCTGTAGCGACATCGTCGTCTTGCCTGAGCCCTGTGCGCCACCGATGAGGATCAGCTCACCAGCGCGGATTCCGCCGCCGAGGGTGCGGTCGAGTGGTGTCAGACCGGTTGGAATCGGCTGGTACTCGGTGACTTCGCCGCGATTGACCTTCTCGGACAGCCCGCTCAGAACCTCAACCGCGCTGCGCGGCTTGAGGGGTGTCGACTCCGATCCGGACATCCAGTCTGCGGGTCCATGGGCGCCATTGACAGGTCCCTGGCGCTCAGCCACCTCTGTCGTCGAGAGCGGTCCAAGCGGCGCCAGAGGCGTGAGAGGCGTGAGGCCGCCTGTGGCCTCCGGATCCCGAGGCGCGGCTGGATATTCGTCGGCAGTCTGGAATTGGCTTGACACGGAGCGAGACTAGACGCGGGCGCTGACGATGGGCACAGGCCGAACTTCCTACACGACCCCGGACCAGTGTTCTCGTCCGCGCTTCGCCGGCGATCTATTTCTAGAGTTGCACTTGGGTCCGCTCTACAGCTGCGTCTCGGCCAGCCGCTGCCAGTAGCGGACGATCGTGCGCAAGCCGCCCTCCATGTTGTCGAGCCGCATGCTCTCGTTGGGGGCGTGGGCCTGGTCGTCGGGTTGCGTGAAGCCCAACAGGACGACGGGCGTGCCCAGGATCTTGGCGAAGCTTGCGGCTGCGGGGATCGAGCCGCCCTCATGCAGGTAAAGCGGAGCTTCGCCGAACACTTCCTCCAGGCAGGCCGCGGCCGCCTGAGTTGCCGGGTGCTCGATCGGCATGAGCGTCCAATCACCCTCGTTGAGCTTGGTGACAGTTACGTCGACGCCCTGGGGCGCGACCTTGGCCACGTAGTCGCGCAGGCGCTCAAAGGTCTTGTCGGAGTCCA
>JBBQEC010000220.1:0-4200 GCA_038320305.1 Candidatus Limnocylindrales bacterium
CTATGGCGCGCGCCCGCTGCGACGCGTGATCCAGAACATGGTCGAGGACCAGCTTGCCGAAGGGCTCCTTACGGACCGCTTCCAGGCGGGCATGACCGTCATCGTCGACAAGGGCGAGGACACTGGTTTGTCAATCAGGCCTCTCGAGGACAAGATCCCGGT
Organism: Candidatus Limnocylindrales bacterium; assembly: GCA_038320305.1. Taxonomy (GTDB): domain Bacteria; phylum Chloroflexota; class Limnocylindria; order Limnocylindrales; family CSP1-4; genus JALYGJ01. Next base: position 163 of record JBBQEC010000220.1, read on the forward strand.
CGAGGCAAGCGCCTAAGCCTGTGGCTCGGCTCGACACCCGTTACGTGTGTGGCACGTGCGGCGCGACGAGCCTCCGTTGGGAAGGGCAGTGCCGATCGTGCGGCAACTGGAACACGATGGTCGAGGCGCCCGCCGAATCGCCGCGCGCACGGGCGAGGAGCGCCGCACCGGTCGCCGCGCCACGAGTCACGCCACTCAACGAGCTTGACGAGGCGGACAGCGAGCGGATTGCGATTGGCATCAGGGAGATTGACCGCGTACTGGGCGGCGGGATCGTGCCCGGATCACTGGTGCTGCTCGGCGGCGAGCCGGGCATCGGCAAGTCGACGCTCGTGTTGGCAGTCTGTGGCGCCGTTGCGCGTGCGACAAGCGGGACCGGCCGCGTCCTGTACGCCAGCGGCGAGGAGTCCGCGGCACAGCTGCGTATGCGTGCGGGCCGGCTTGGACTGGTCGGGCGTGGCGCAGGCGAGCAGATCGATGTCCTACCGGAGACCTCCGTTGAGCGCATAGTCGCCGCGGCCCAGGCGACCGCGCCCGCGCTTCTCGTCATCGACTCGATCCAGACCCTGACGACTGACCAGCTCGACGGCCCCGCCGGATCGGTTGGGCAGGTGCGCGAGGCTGCGGCGCGGCTGCAGGGATATGCCAAGGAAAACGGCGTGCCAACGATCCTTGTGGGCCACGTGACCAAGGACGGCACCTTGGCCGGTCCCAAGACGCTCGAACATATCGTCGACGTCGTGCTCACCCTCGAGGGCGAGCGCTTTTCCGGACTCCGACTGCTGCGCGCGAGCAAGAATCGCTTTGGGTCGACTGACGAGGTGGGAGTGTTCGAGATGGCCTCCGACGGCCTGCTCGAGGTCGCCGACCCGGGTTCCGCATTTATCGAGTCAGGCTCCCTCGGCGCGCCGGGCGTTGCAGTTGCGGCGACCCTGGAAGGCAGCAGACCGCTGCTCGTCGAAGTTCAGGCGCTCGTAGCGCCGCAGGTGCATGGGTCGCCGCGACGCACAGCCTCGGGACTCGACTCGCAGCGATTGGCGTTGCTCATCGCCGTCCTCGGACGTCGTGCGGGCATGAACCTCGCCAGTTACGACGTCTACGCGAGCATCGTCGGCGGCCTGGTCGTGGAGGAACCCGCGGTCGACCTGCCGCTGGCGCTGTCGCTCGCCTCGGCGCTGCGCGACCGCTCGCTCATTCCAGGCACCGTGTTGTGCGGCGAGATAGGCCTGACAGGCGAGCTCCGGCCGATCAACGGCCTGGGTCGACGTCTTCGCGAAGCCGCCCGCCTGGGCTTCACAAAGGCCATAGCCCCCCGCCAACAGGGTCGTGGCGAAGTTGTCGAGGAGATGCCAGGCTTCGAGTTGATCAGGGTCGCCACTCTGCGTGACGCAATCGCGGCGGCGCTGGTTGAGCAACCCCAAAGACACGAGCGACCGACCGTGTCGATCGCGGTCGGAGAAAAGACCTCATGAACATCTTCATACGCTTGCTGGGCGGCGGACTGGTCGCAGCGATCGCCGTCGCCATCACGTCGGCTGCTGGCGTGCCCAAGCTCGACACCTCGACCCTCGGCGGCGCGGTGCTCCTCGCCAGCTGGATCGGAGCTTGGTTCGTCATTGGCTTCAGCGTCCTGCCATATGTGACCGTGGTTCCGGCCCAGTCGCTGATCCGTCACGTAACCGAGATGTCGACAGGGGAGTTCATCAGTGGCGTGGTCGGGCTCGTGCTGGGCCTGGTGATCGGGCTATTGCTCGGCCTGCCCATGACCAACCTCCCGGAGCCATACAACTGGCTGCTGCCGATAGGCACGATCCTCGTCACGGGGCTGGGCATGATGGGACTGACGGTCGCCAAGCGCGCCGACCTCGCCGATGCCCTGCGCAACGCGGGTCTCATCAAGCCGCCCGAACCACGATCCGCGGCCGTGGACGCCGGTCCGATCACATATGTTGACACCAGCGCTCTCATCGACGGGCGAATGACAGATGTCGTCGCGTCCGGATTCTTGTTCGGCACGATGGTCGTGCCGCGCTTTGTCGTCGCAGAGCTGCAGCACATTGCCGACAACCGTGACCAGACGCGCCGCGTTCGCGGTCGACGCGGGCTCGAGGTGCTGAGCGTGCTGCAGAAGGATCATCGTGTGGCGGTCGAGCTGAGCGACGAAGACCCGCCGGGCATCGAGGCCGTCGACGCGAAGCTCATAGAGCTCGCTCGGCAGCGAGGCGCCGGCATCTTGACCAACGACTACAACCTGAACCGCGTCGCGCAGCTGGACAACGTCCGTGTCCTCAACCTGAACCAGTTGGCCAATGCGCTCAAGCCGGCGTTCCTGCCGGGTGACGCTCTGCAGGTCAAGGTCATCCAACAGGGCAAGGAACCTGGTCAGGGCCTCGCGTATCTTGATGACGGCACGATGATCGTGGTCGAAGGCGGCGGCGAGATGGTCGACCGTGAGGTGGAGGTAACGGTCGTGCGTGTGCTTCAGACCGTGGCCGGCCGGATGGTCTTCGCCCAGCCGCGTGGCTGAGCCCGCCGTGGGCGGCGCCTCCGAAAAGTTCGCCGACGCGGTCATCGTCGCCGCCGGCTCGAGCACGCGGATGCTTGGTATCGACAAGCTGCTGGAGCCGCTGCACGGCAAGCCGCTGCTGCAGTGGTCGGTCGAGGCGATGTCGCGCGCCGAATCGGTCTCTGTGATGTGGCTGGTCGCACGCTCCGACCGTGTCGACGAGCTGCGGCAACTGTCGTGGCTGGAGGGCGTGAAGGTCGTTGCCGGCGGAGCCGAGCGTTCCGACTCCGTCCGCACAGGCATCGAGAAGACAAACGGCCGGGTCGTGTTGGTCCACGATGTAGCGCGTCCGCTGGTGTCCAGCAAATTGGTTGACGCCGTGGCGCAAGCGGCCTTGATTCACGGCGCGGCCATACCGGTGCTTCCGGTGATCGACTCGCTCAAGCGCATGGGATCGAACGGCATCGACTCGGCCGTCGACCGCAACGGACTATTTCGCGCACAAACCCCGCAGGGCGCACGCCGCGAGCTGCTCGTCCAGGCCTTCGAACAGGCAGGTGCGACAAATTACACCGACGAGGCCTCTCTGCTCGAGGCCGCGGGCATCCCTGTCGCAACGGTTGACGGTGAGGCGACGAACATCAAGGTGACCGATCAGTTGGACCTGAGCCTCGTTCGCGCCTTGGCCCGCGGGCTCGCCGACAGCTGCGTCGGGTACGGCGAGGACATCCATCCGTTTGGTCCGGGCGACGGCTTGATGCTCGGTGGCGTGAGCATCCCGGGCGCGCCGCGCCTTCACGGCCACTCCGACGGCGACGTCGTGTTGCACGCATTGGCCACGGCGATCCTGTCGGCCGCCGGGCTCGGCGACCTTGGCAGGCTATTTCCCGCCTCCGACTCCTCCACGGACGGCATAGCGAGCACCAGGTTGCTCGCCGAGGCCGCCGGAGAAGCCGAGCGTGCTGGATGGATGGTCGACCGCGCGCAGGTCTCAATCGTGGGCTCGCGGCCCAGGATCGGCGCTGGCACGCTTGACGAGATGCGCCGGTATAGCGCCACTGTGATGGGCATCGTGGACGAATCGGCTGTGTCCGTCACGGCGTCGACAGGCAACCTGACCGGGCCCGAAGGTGCCGGCCTGGCGATAAGAGCCACGGCCCTCGTGACAATCATTCGCCGCTGATTCAGCGCGCATCGGCGATGATGCGCAAATCATGACCTTTACCCCCGCAGTCGCACTGCGGTGCGCTGCCGCGCGTCGCCTGCAAACTGCCGCGAACCGCAGCCGCTTGTAGCCTCCTTGCGATGAGTCTGAGATTCACCAATACCCTCGGCGGCAAGACCGAGGAGTTCACGCCACTGGAACCCGGTCACGTCCGGATTTACAGCTGCGGGCCTACCGTGTATGGCCCTGCGCACGTCGGGAACTTCCGCGCTTTCCTGCTGGGCGACATAGCTCGGCGTTACCTCGAGTGGTCGGGCTATCGCGTGACCTGGGTGATGAACATCACCGACGTCGACGATCGGATCAT
>JBBQEC010000221.1:0-4198 GCA_038320305.1 Candidatus Limnocylindrales bacterium
CAACCTGATCGACACTCCCGGCCACCCGGACTTCATCGCCGAAGTTGAACGCATCCTGAGCGTGCTCGACGCGGCTGTGCTGGTGGTCTCAGCGGTGGAGGGTATCCAACCCCAGACGCCGCTCCTGATGCGCGCGCTTCAGCGTATGGACGTGCCGACACTGCTGTTCATCAACAAGATCGATCGTGCCGGCGCCAACACTGCCCGCGTTATCGCCGACCTGAGACGCCGACTGGCACTCAACCCGATCCCCCTCGGTAATGCCAGCGATGAGGGCACCCGCGGTGCGCATTACGAAAGCCCGGATACCGACGATGCTCGCGCCGCGCTGTGTGCGGCAATTGCCGAAAACGACGAAGAACTGTACCAGATACTCGTCGAAGATCGACCACTCCCCTCGTTGGCCGGCCTCCGCGAGCGGCTCGCACAGCAGGCGGGGACCCTCACGGCGCAACCCGTGGTCTTCGGCTCTGCACTGATGGGCGTCGGTGTGAATGCGGTTCTCGATGCAGTCGCCACGATCGTGCCCGCGGCAGAGGCAGACACGAACGCCGCGCTCAGCGCTCGTGTCTTCAAGATCGAGCGCACCCGCGACGGCGCAAAATCTGCGCTGGCACGCATCTACAGCGGCCAGGTCGCCGTACGTGACCAACCCGTCTATGGCGATCGACACGAAGGTCGCGTGACGCAGGTCCGCGTCTACGCGCCGGGTGGTCCAGCTTCGGCGCAGGTCGCACACGCCGGCCAGATCGCCGCACTGTCCGGCCTGGCTGAGATACGCGTGGGCGATTTCATCGGCCAGCGTCCGCCTAACGCGTAGCCGACACCGCGGATCGTGTCGATGTGCGGCACACCCGGCCCCTCGCCAATCTTCTGACGCAGATAGCGCACGTAGACGTCGATCACATTCGATGTTCCGTCGTATGCCCAGTCCCACACGTGATCGAGGATGTCGCTTCTGGAAAGGACCCGATCGGAATGGCGCATGAACAGCTCGAGCAACGCGAATTCCTTGGGCGACAGCGAGATCGGTATGCCGTCGGCGACGACGGAGTGCGTTGCCGGATCGAGGGTCAGCCCACCCACCTTGAGCACGGCCGGACGCTCCGTTCGGCCGCGGCGGACCAGAGCCCGCACGCGCGCGGCAAGCTCGGCGAAAGAATGGGGCTTGACCAGATAGTCATCAGCGCCGGCGTCGAGGCCACGAACGCGGTCGTTGACCGAGTCGCGCGCCGTGAGCATCAGGACGGGCGTCCAGTTGCCAGCCTGGCGCAGCTGCTGACAGAGCGTGAAGCCATCGCCGTCGGGCAGCATGACGTCGAAGATCAGGACGTCATACGGATTCTCTGTGGCCAGCCAGCGCGCCTCTTCAATGGTGCCCGCGACATCGATCGCGTAACCCTCCGCCTTGAAGCCGCGGACGAGCAGGCCGCATAGACGCGTGTCATCCTCGAGAAGCAGCAAACGCATTCGATCGGACCTCCCGACAGTAGATAGTCGGCCGTCTTCATTAAGCGAAGATGAGTGTCCGCTGACGGTCGCGTAAGATTTCTCGGTCGCTGTACCGCTGATTTCGAGATATGAAGAGGCCGGCGCGCCCCAGCGCGCCGGCCGTAACAGCGGGCTTCGCGACAGTTACTACTGCGTGCTTGTGAGCGTTGCCACTGAGAGGCGATGACCGTCGCTGACGAAGATCGTCACGCCGGCTGGGTTGGAGCTGAGAGCGTGGTTGAAGTCCTGCATCTCGGACAGGGTCAACTTGACCTGGATCTTGTCCGGGGCAGTCTTCAGCACGTCAGTGCCGGTCTTGAGTGCGATGGTGTTTGTGCTGTTGGGATGCTGGACAGCGCCCGGCTCGACATCCACGGTCCAGTTCTCCTGGTTGACCATTCCGGTGAGCTGGAGAACCAGGGTTCCCGTTCCGTCACTGTTCTTCGTCAGCTGCGCCGTGCCCTGGATGTCGACGGGATTGACGTCGGCGGTCCAGTTCTTGGTCACGCTTGTTGTCGCGCCCTGCGAGGTCGTGCCTGAGCCTGTCGACGGATTGGTCGATGGGGATGGGCTGGGCGACGCAGTGGGCACCGTGCTGGGATACGGAGACGCCATCGGCGATGCCGCGGGCGTAGCCGCGGCCGAGGCGGCTGGCGACGCCGTCGGTAGGGGTGATGCCGCGATTGCCACAGCGGCGCACACGAGCACGCCAACGCCGCTCCAACGAATGCGAACCTGTTCATGGTTGCTCTCCTGTGCGAGCTAGCTTGGAGGCGCTCCGCCGGCCGCACTCCGGCGAAGCTCGCGCCAATCCTGTGCTCGACCGCATTACCGTCATATGAGAGCCGGGCTTAATGCTCCGTTAACTCGCACGGGCCAGAATGCGGGGCATGACTTCGTCACTCCCCAGCAGGGACGCGGCCGCATCTCGCGCGCCGCGGTCGATTCCTCGGCCACGTAGCTCGATTGAAGATGAGCTCGCCGTGGTCGCCGAGGAGTTGGCCGCGGCGCGCGACCTGTATGCGACGTTCGATCCGGACAGTCCACCCTGGTCGGCCGAATCCGAGATGCGCAGGCTTGAGCTGCGCTGGCACGTCCTTGCCGCGCATGTGTCACCGCCGACCTCCCCCGGCGGTGACACATCACCGCGCTCGACGGAGCGGATTCCGTCGGCGGCATGAGCGTGGGTCACGTTCGCTGCCGATATGACGCTGCCTGAGCCTCGGTTGGTCTGACCCCACCGCTCGAGCTGTTCGCCGCCGATCGTCGGGGCGGCACCGCTACGGGAACGTCAAGAAGAACGGCCCGCCTTTCGGCGGGCCGTTCGTTTGTCTCTCGACTGGCCGCGAGTTACGCGGGCGACTTGGCCAGGTGGCGCTGCATCGCGGCCTTGCGCGATAGGTTGACGCGACCCTGACGGTCGATCTCCATGACCACGACCATGATCTCGTCGCCGACGGAGACGACATCCTCGACCGTGGGCACGTGATAGTCGGCCAGCTCGCCGATGCGAACGAGGCCTTCCTTGCCGGGCATGATCTCGACGAACGCGCCGAAGCCCATGATCCGGGTGACCTTGCCCAGGTACAGGCCGCCCACCTCTACCTCGCGAGTGAGGCCCTCGATCCAGGTAATGGCCGCCTTCGCGTTGTCGGCGTTGACCGCTGCGATCTCGACTGTGCCGTCATCCTCGACGTTGATCTCGGTGCCGGTGTCCTCCTGGATCTTGCGGATCGTGGCGCCGCCCTTTCCTATGATCTCGCGGATCTTCTCGGGGTTGATCTTGATCGTGGTGATGCGCGGCGCGTAAGCGCTCATCTCCGTCCGTGCCTCAGGCATGACGTTGATCATCTTGTCGAGGATGAAGAGGCGCGCGATGCGGGCCTTCTCCAGGCCGTCACGAATGATCGCCTCGCTGATGCCGGTGACCTTGATGTCCATCTGCAGAGCAGTCACACCTTCAGACGTGCCGGTGACCTTGAAGTCCATGTCGCCGAATGAGTCTTCCTTGCCCAGGATGTCCGTGAGCACGGCGAACTTGCCGTCCTCACCGGTCACGAGGCCCATTGCCGCGCCGGCGACAGGGGCCTTGATCGGCACGCCGGCGTCCATCAGCGCGAGTGTCGAGCCACAGGTCGAGGCCATCGACGTCGAGCCATTGGACGTGACGCACTCGCTCACGACACGGATGACGTACGGGAACTCTTCGTGGCTGGGCAGGACCGGCACGAGTGCGCGCTCCGCGAGCGCGCCATGGCCGATCTCACGCCGGCCCGGGCCACGCATCGGCTTGTTCTCGCCGGTGCTGTAGGGCGGCATGTTGTAGTGATGGAGGTAGCGCTTGGAGTCCCTGGGGCCGATTGTGTCGATGCGCTGAACGTTCGAGGACGGGCCGAGCGTCGCCACTGACAGCGCCTGGGTCTGACCGCGCGTGAAGAGCGCGGAGCCGTGAGCTCGTGGCAGCAGGCCAACCTCGACCGAGATCGGTCGAATGGCGGCCAGGTCGCGGCCATCCATACGGATGCCCTCATCGAGCACAAGCTGGCGGACGACCTTCTTGTGCAGCAGGCCCGACAGGCTCTTCGAGAAGCGCGCAGTCCTGCGCGCCCCGTCGATCAAGCTGGTCGTCTCCTCGAACGATGCACCGCTCCGCTGAGCGCGGATCGCGTTGGCGACCGTTTCCTTGTACTGCTTGATGCGGTCGGGC
>JBBQEC010000222.1:0-4194 GCA_038320305.1 Candidatus Limnocylindrales bacterium
GAACTCCCGACGCAGGCCTTAGGACGGCCTCGCTCTATCCACTGAGCTACGGGGGCGGCAGTGCGTGATTCTAAGCGCCGCCCGACCCGCGACTAGAATCCCTTCGCTCCCATGACCCACTCCCCCGACCTCCCCACGCTCACCTTCTACGCGCGCGATGGCTGTCATCTGTGCGATGAGGCACGCGCCGATCTGCAGGGAGTGCTCGAGGACAGGGTCAAGCGCGGCGAACCCATCGCGCGCGTGCACGTCGTCAATATCGACGCGCATCCGCAGCTCCGGGAGCGCTACAACGACGTTATCCCGGTCATGGCAGTGAGTGGCGCTGAGTTGCCCCTGGCGATGGGCCGGCGGACGATCGGGCGGTTCCTCGACAACGCCCTCGGCCGGCTCGCGTAGCGCCGCCCAACTACGTTGGATCTGACCCTCGCCGCTGCGCTGATCGCGGGCCTCGTGTCCTTTATCTCGCCGTGCGTGCTGCCGGTAGTGCCCGCGTATCTCGGTCAGATCGGCATCGTCAGCGCCGCCGCCACCGCCACCGCCACCGTTTCGCCCTTCGCCGGCCCACAGGTGACCCTGCGGACTTCGCGCTGGCGCGTGATGCCGCATGCGATCGCCTTCGTGCTTGGGTTCGGAACAGTCTTCACGCTGCTCGGCGCTACCGCATACGTGGCGGCCGGTCCGTTGCGCGACAACCTGACGCTCCTGCGCCAGGTCGGTGGCATCGTCCTCATTGTCCTGGGCTTGAATCTGATGGGCGTCATCCGCATCCCGATCCTGAGTCGGACATACAAGCCGGGCCAGCCGCAGTTTGGCCAAGCAGCTTTTGGCGGCGCGGCGGCACGCAGCCCGCTGGGTGCCTTTGCGCTCGGCACGGTGTTCGCGATCGGCTGGACTCCGTGCATCGGGCCCACTTTGGGCGCCATCCTCACCCTGTCGTTTATCTCGGTGACCCCGCAGGTGATCCTGCTCTTGGTGGCCTACTCGCTCGGGCTCGGGATTCCGTTCATCCTGCTTGCGTTGGCGATCGACAACGCGGCCCGATTCACCCGACCCATCCTCAAATACGGGCGCCAGATCGAGCTCATCGGCGGCGCCCTGGTGGTCATCATTGGCCTCGCTATCCTGTTCGACTGGCTCGCGATCTTCGCGAGCACCTTCAGCTTCCTTTGGCCGCAGGTCTAGGCGCGTCGTGAACTGGCGGAAGCCTCTTGTCGGGCCGTTCAGCCTGTTGCAGCTGGTCAGCGTCGTCGTCGCCGTGCTGCTGACAGCGGGAATCCTGGCCCTGATCAACCAGCCGATCGCCAGTACGGCCGTCCAACCCTCACTGCCTGCGCCGGGTGCCAGCTTCGTCGCCGTCGGCGAGCCAGTCGAGGGCTTGCGCATTGGCGATGTGGCCCCCGATTTCACCGGCACGGTTGACGGCAAGGAGATCCAGCTGACGGATTTGGACGGCAACCCGATTCGCATGGCAGACCTGCGCGGCCATCCGGTCTGGATCAATTTCTGGGCCTCGTGGTGCCCGCCCTGCCAGGCGGAGACACCGACTCTCCGCGATGTCTACAACGCACACTCTGCCGACGGTCTCAAGCTGGTGGCGATCAGCGTCCAGGAGACCACGCCCGACGATGTCCGCGCCTACGTGCAGCGCTACTCACTGCCGTTCACGGTGGGATTCGACGCGACTTCCGCGATCTTCCACACGTACCACGCCTACGGCCTGCCCACCCAGCTCTTCCTCGATCGCGACGGCGTCATTCGAAACGTCGTACTCGGTCCGGTCAATCGCGCACAAGCGGAGGCTTACCTCGCGCCGCTGCGGAAGGCGAGCGCCTCGCCCAGCCCGTCCCCCGGCCCGTCCGCCAGCCAGTTCCCCGGCCCGTCTGCAAGCCCGTCCCTCAGCCCGTCTGCAGGCCAGTCACCTGCTTGACGCAACCTGACCCGGTGAGCGGGTGAACGGCCCGGCGAACACCGGGATAGGTACCGATTCGGACCATTCGGCGTGTTTTTCAACCGCTGATCGGCCCTTTTGTGGGAGGAGCCAGCTTGAATCGGTCCTTCGGCGGGTTTCGGCGGACGGTTGACCCGCTTGGCGGGTCGGCAGCGGGTCGGTGGCGGGTCGGCAGCGGGTCGGTGGCGTCGAGAGCTAGAGCGTGGGCTCGAACTTGAAGCGGTCGCGGTCGGCGATGAATCGCCCAACGGGCCGACGCGGCTCATGCGATAGCACGACGGTCCAGCCCTCCTCCGCCGCTTGCTTGAAGAGCGTGGCCTTGACCTCGACGCTGGTGAGCGGGAAGTCGTCGAAGCTCGGGACCCAGCGCGGATGCGCGCTCCACGGACGCATGCACAGATCACCGAAGAAGCCGACCGTCTCGTTTGGGCCACGGACGACGATGGCCTGGTGTCCGCCCGAGTGACCGCCGGTCCGGACGACCGACACTCCCGGCAGCACTTCCTCATCACCGCTGGCGGCCTGCGCAGCAGCCCACGGCTCGACAAGTCGCAGGTCTGCCTGCTCGTAGCTCGCCTGAAGACGTGGGTTGTCGTCCAGGGCGAACTTCCACTCGTCGGCCTGGGCGACAACTCGGGCGCGCGGAAAGGCCCGCTGCGCATCTGACGTCAGCAGTCCGCCGGCATGGTCGAAGTGAAGGTGACTGACCGCGACGATGTCGATCGAACCAGGCTCGACGCCGGCGTCGAGCAGGCTCGGCAGAATCGGCTTGCCCGTTACTCCTCGTTGAGCTCGGTGATGCTCATCCATGCGCTCGCCAATGCCAGTCTCAACCAGCACGCGGCCGGCCCGCGTATCGATCAGCAGGCAGTTCAGGGCCTGGTTGAGCATGTTCGTTGGGCTGAGCTCTGCCTCGACGAGCTTCTGCCACATGACCCGAGGCACAGGTCCGAAGGCTGCTCCAGCGTCGGTCGTGAACCAGCCCGCCTGGATCAGCGCGATGCGCGTTCCGCCGCCCAGGTCGCGGCTCCAATCAACGGTCTCGCTTAGCGTTTCGGGCCGCCCTTGGTGGCGCCGGGGCGTTGGGCGTCGAAGTCCTTGTAGAACTGCGACGCAGTCGGCGTCGATTGGCCCTGGTATTTGGAGCCGAGCTCGCGCGAGCCGTATGGGCGCTCGACCGCGCTGGTCATCTGGAAGAACGAGATCTGGCCGATCTTCATGCCGCGATACAACGCGATCGGAAGGTTGGCCACGTTCGAAAGCTCGAGCGTCAGGTTGCCCTTCCAGCCCGGGTCAACGTAGCCCGCCGTCGAGTGAATCAATAAACCCAGGCGGCCCAAGGACGACTTGCCCTCGAGCCTGGCCACTAGATCGTCGGGCAACTCGACCCATTCCATCGTCTGCCCGAGGACGAACTCATTCGGATGGAGGATGAACGGCTCGTCGTCCTTGATCGAGACCAGTTCCGTCAGGTCTGGCTGGGGGGACCGGACGTCAATGAACGGGTAGCGGTTGTTTCGGAAGACTCGGAAGTCGGCGTCGAGATGGAGATCAACCGACGACGGCTGAAGGCAGCTCGCGTCGTACGGATCGATGCGCACTCGGCCGGCCTGCAAGGCAGCGCGGATGTCGCGATCAGACAGGACGGCCATTAGTTCCGATTATCGCGGGCAGCCGACTCCCGCGGTAGTCCAATTCCGCGCTGCACAGTTCCCCCGCTGCGCAGTTCCGCGGGCTGTGCAGTTCCGCGCTGCGCAGGTCCGCGCTGCGCAGGTCCGCGCTGAACAGTTCCGTACTGGCACTATCTTTAGATGTACGCCTAACGCGCCGTGGCGCTCGCCCAATCAGCCCGATCCGCCCTTCGCGTGGGCACGTTTCGCTCGTCCGGACCCGTGAGATACCCGGATTGGGCCTCCTTCGGGCTCGACGGCGGCGGTAAACAGCGGCGCGTACAGATAGTGCCTGTAAGGCGGCCGTTGGACGATGGATCACCGTGACGATCGGCAGCGGAACTGTGCTTCAGCGCTTGGGGTAACGCTTGCCACCGGCACTGCCGCCGGGCGTGCGCTTGGTCTGCTCCTGGTCAATCTCTTCGCGCTCCGCGAGCAGCGTGTTGACCTCGCGCTGGAGCTGCTCGATGTCCTCGAAGCTCTGGTAGACACTGGCAAAGCGGATGTATGCGATGTGGTCGAGCTGGCGGAGCTTGTCCATCGACATCTCGCCGATCGTTCGCGACGGAACCT
>JBBQEC010000223.1:0-4086 GCA_038320305.1 Candidatus Limnocylindrales bacterium
GGCCGAGATGGCCGCCGACGACTCGTTCCCGCTTTCTCGAGCCGACGCCGTCGCGCGGGTATTGCCCCTGCTCAGCGACCCGCCCCGCGTCTTCGTCCGAGCGAATGAGCGCGAGGCACCAATTACCAAGGGCTTGCCGGCCTCCCCTGGTGTTGCCTTCGGCGCAGTCGTGTTGTCTTCAGATCAGGCCGTCGAGTCGGCCGATCGCGGAGAGTCGGTAATCCTCGTGCGCGATGAGACGTCGCCCGAAGATGTGCGCGGCATGGCGCGCGCGGCTGGCGTTCTGACATCGCGGGGCGGGTTGGCATCGCATGCGGCGGTGGTCGCGCGTGGCTGGGGCATCCCGGCCGTGGTCGGTGCTGGTGACGCGATCCGCGGGCTGGGCGCAGGCGACCTGATCTCGATCGATGGCTCAACCGGCGAGGTGTTCAGCGGCGAGCTCAGCGGCTCGTGGTCGGTCGCGCCTGAGGTGGCGGTCTTACTTGTGTGGGCGACCGAGTTGGGCGTCGAGGTGCCGGCGCCCGCGGCGGCGACTCAGCGTGACGAAAGCACGTCGCCCACGGGTGAAAACCCGTCGCCCACTGGTTCTGGGTCGGCTCTGCAGATTCGCCAAGACGACGTCATGCGCGCCCTTGCCGTCCGTGGTGCCGTCAGTGCTGAACAGATGGGCGAATCAACCTTGGCCGACGCGTCGGTGCTCGAGCCAATCGTTGCCCAGTTGGTCAGTTCCGGCGACGTCCAGAACGCGGGCGGCCAGTGGCGATTGACCGCGACTGGCAAGCTCGCTGCGATTGATCTGTTCCGCGCGGATCGGGCGGCCGTTGGCGACGAACGCGCGGCCGCCCTCCTTGATGAGTTCCACGTCCTTGACGCGCGGGTGAAGACGCTCGTCACTGCCTGGCAGGTGCGGGACGTGGCCGGGGAACAGGTCCTTAACGACCACTCGGATGCTGCCTACGACGAGGCCGTGATGGACGACCTTGCATCCCTCCATTCAGACACAGCCGTGTGGCTCGATCCACTGACGGGCTCGCTGGGACGATTTGACGTATATCGAACTCGGTTAGCGAGAGCCCTCGACGTGTCCCGTGCCGGCGATCAGCGCTACATCGCGTCGCCGCGCGTCGACTCGTATCACTCAGTCTGGTTCGAGCTGCACGAGGACCTGATTCGCCTGTCCGGTAAGAAACGCGCCGACGCGACGTCGGGCTAGCAGACCGGCCAGCCGGACGGGCCTCGGTCCCCGAGATTCACCGATGGAAAGATCCGTTCGCTCAAGCGGAACTATCGCCCGCATCGAGGGGTTCACTCCGAGCACAACTCCGACCGTTCGAGTCGGCGACTCGTCTCCCCACCCGAACTGACACGCTCAATCTCGACCAGAGTTACCTTCGATAGTGTTGTTTGGGCGAACGGACGAGGGACATGCGGAATTGCGGGACAGATGCGCCAGTTGGGACCACACGGAAGCTGAGCGAGGTCCTTGACGGCGACGTAAGAAGCGGAAATAATAACGGCAAGTATTTAGGAAACCATTGATGGCTCAAGCACGATCAGCACAACTGACGAACCCGTTCCGTGATCTGAAGCGTGCGGTCGCGGCGAACGACATCGTCCATGCACTCGGGCGGGTTGGATTCACGCAGAAGCAGATCGCGAACGCGACAGGCGCGACCGATCGGAGCGTCCGCAATTGGGCGGCGACCGGGGCCATCCGGCCAGCGTATGACGAGCGCATACGTGAGCTATCAGACATTTCGTTGATCCTGTCCGAGACCGCCACGCCTCGCGGCGTCACCCAGTGGCTCAACGCCCGAAATCGCCTCCTGGACAACAAGCGACCTGTCGACCTTATCGCCCAAGGCAAGGCGGATCAGGTGCGAGCTGCCGCTGAATCGTTTGTCGCAGGCGACTACGTCTGAGGTCTCCGCGGCCCGGCGCAGGGCGTGGGCCGAGGTTGTCGGCTCCGAAAGAACCCGAGCCGCGCGTCGACAGGTCACTGTGTGGCATCACGGATCGCCCAAGCGCAGGGTCCTCGATACACCGCATCCCCCATTCCGAGGCGGGCGTTACCACCGAGCTGGTGGTCGACCTACCTGGTACGGCTCGTCGACGCAAGACGGCGCCTGGGCGGAGTTCGCTCGAGCGCTGCCCGATGGCGCGGATCCGTCGCAGTTCCCGCGCCGGATCGGAAGCGTGGAGTTCGACCTCCTCGTCCTCGATCTGACATCCGTCGACATTCAAATGCAGCTTGGGATCAAGCGCGAGGATTTGATCTCGGACGATCTGAATGTGACTCAAACGCTCGCCGACCTTGCCGCCGAAGCAGGATTCGACGCTGTCGTTGGGCCGTCGGCAGCCTTCCCGGATGACACCACGGTCGCGGTTATTGCGACGGCGATTGCCACGACGGCCCGGACCGTCGTGGATCGGGGAGTTCGGACGCCGCCCTAGCTGGCGCTGACGGACCAGCCAGCATCAACGTCGAGGACCTGGCCGGTGATCGTGCGCGAGTCATCGGACAGCAGGAACAGAGCCGCGCCGGTCAGGTCGTCGGGCGCCAACGAGCCGCCCGCGAGAGGCTGTTTGCGCGCGACGAATTCCATGATCTTTCCGTCGTTCTGTGCCCGAGCGCTCATCGGAGTGGCGACGAGGGAGGGCGCGATGACGTTCACGCGGATCCCCTCGGGCGCGTAGTAGGCCGCACAGGCACGCGAGAACGACTCGACCGCGCCCTTGGACGCGGCGTATGCGTGCGTGGCAAAGAACTCGGCCGACGGGTGCCGGGCGAGGACGCTCGACATGTTCAGGATCGTGCCGCGCTGAACGCTCGTGCCGCGCTGAACGCTCTCCGGCGGTTCCTGCACCAGCATCTGGCGCAGCGCGGCGCGACAGACGAGGAACTGCGAGGTGACGTTGTTGGCCATGACGGTTTGCCAGCCATCGAGTGTGATCTCGTGCGCTGGCCCGTCGCCAAACCGACGGCCGCTGATGCCGGCAACGTTGTAGACGCAATCGAGGCGGCCGAAGCGCGCCACGCACGCATCCACGACCGACTGGACCGCCTTCTCCTGCGTCAGATCGGCGGCCATTCCGGCGGATCGGACAGCGAGCTCCTCGACGAGGGTGTCGACATGATCGGCCGTCCGGGAAGTGAGGAAGACATTGGCGCCGCGGTCGACCAGGGCATTTGCCGCTGCGGCCGCGATGCCGGTCGAGCCGGTCACCAGGATCGTCTTGCCCTCGAAGCGACTCATCGAAGCGAAGAGATCAGCGCGCGCCGCTCCTCAGAAGTGGCACGCACGAGAGCGCCGGACAGCCCGACTGCGACCGCGCCCGCATCGAGGAACGCTTGAGCGTTGCCAGCGTCCACGCCACCGCTCGGAACGATCTGGATGTCGGGCAGCGGCCCGTGCAGCTCGCGGATGAACTGCGGCCCGACTGCGCTCGCGGGAAAGAGCTTGATGAATGTCGCGCCAGCGTTCCAGGCAGTGTTCATCTCCGTTGAGGTCATGCCGGTGGCGGTAAAGGGCACGCCAGCGGCCAGCGACGCACTGAGCAGCTCGAGGTCCAACACCGGTGACACACAGAACTGGGCGCCGGCACCGATCGCCGCGTCCAGTTGCTCCCGACGAAGCAGCGTCCCGGCGCCGACGAAGAACGGCCCATCGCTTCGAGCATCCAACAGGGTCCGCAAGGCGCGAAGGTCGGTCGCTGCGGTGAGCGAATCGAACGTGATTTCGACGATGCGCACCCCAGCGCCAGCGAGGTCGTCGACCATCTCGAAGAGCGCCTGCTGCGGTTCGACGCGACGCAAGATCGCGATCAGTCGATGGCTGCGAACGGCGTTGGCCAGTGGTCCGTTTCGAAGTTGGGTCATAGCTCGAGGATGGCTCCGTTGGCTAGTAGTCGGGATCGCAATGTATCGGCCGGGAGGTCCCGCGGCAGACAGTTTCCCGTTGCGGCCAAGGCAGCGGCAGTGCCTGCGGCCTGGCCCATGGCCATGCACGTGGCCATCGACCGCGCCGAGGCGTGCGCGTCATGTGTCGAAGAGAAGCAGCGTCCCGCGACGAGCATCCCGTCGAT
>JBBQEC010000224.1:0-4079 GCA_038320305.1 Candidatus Limnocylindrales bacterium
GGCGACACCTGTTCTGATGGCTCGGGACGGCCTCGCGGCGGCCTCGGAAGCCGATCGTCACCGCGGTATCGCCATAGCCGTACCGCCGCGGAGTCCCTGCCGATTTTCCGAGCCGTGAGCCTCCATCGCTGTAATCTGCAGGCGTCCACTTGGACGCCGCTACGGTTTGCGTACTTTTCGCCGCGAGGTCAGATAGCTTCCCAAGCAGAATGTCGCGGGTTCGAATCCCGTCTCCCGCTCCATTCATTTGAGCGTGAAAATGGCCCGTCCGGCGCTTGCAGGGCGAGCTACTTCGATGATCTGCTCACAGATTGCTCACACGACGCTGCGGCGGATACGCCCGATCATCGCGGGGTCGACGACCACCTCTCCTTCAAGCCGGCCACCTTCCGAGAGGCCATCGATCATTACGAGCACGGCCTCCGGATCTGCGGTGGCGCTGTAGACGTGGCCAGTCCGGCCGCTCGTGACGTGCCAGCGACGAGCGAACCAAAGCGCGATTTGCGGGAAGGTCGTCCACGCCATACCGCGCGACCGACTCGGGATGGTGCCGCGGTAAACGATGGAACGGGAGGTCGGCATCGGGTCGTCGATGCGAAGGATCTCACCGATGGCAGCCGAAACCAACGACCGGTCCGCACGGAGTTGCGCCTGGAGCGTCAGATGTTCCGCCAGGTAGAGGCAGGCGATGCCGACGGCCGCTGCCGTGGTGCCGTGCCCGGCAGTGACGTTGCGCAATACGCTGACGATGTCATCGTCGCTCAGCGGGACGTCGGCGATCTCGGCGTGGAGCAGACTCGTGGTGAGGTCCTCCTGGCGCCGGACATGCGCGGAGCGTCGGTGCGCTACGACGCCTTTGACGTATGCGGCGAACGCGTGGGCGGCCGCGGCCCCGGCTGCCGCATCTTTGGTGAAGGCGGCGCCTTGGCTCGCCCGGATCCCATTGGCCACGAGGCGCCAGTCTGTTGCTGGCCAACCAACGAAGGCGCACAGGGCTTGAATGGCGAAGGGCTCGGCGAACCCGGAGATGAACTCTCCCTCACCATCGGCCAACAACGGCCGTAACAGCCTGATCGCGGTCGCGCGCGCCTTGGGTTCGGACGCCTCGAGCCGATCCGGGGCGAAGTGGGGTCAAGGAGCCGCCGGTAGGCCGTGTGATAAGGGGGTCGAGCCCATTGGGAATTGCGCGCCGTTTGGTGGCGCTGCTGAAGGTGCCTGGATCCTGTGCCGCGCGCCGGACGTCTTCGTAGCGATAGAGGGCCAGCCTAGGAACTCGCTGTAGGCGACCGGACAGCGGTCGCGCATCTCGTCATAGGCCCGCCGCTGATCATCCAAGTCGGACGGAGCTCGCGGATCCCAGCCGGAGTCCGCGTCGACGTGGCTTCCCGGGCAGTCAGCTGCCGCAACGTCTTGGACAGAGATGCGGATTGGAGTCTGCTGTCAGCATCCCGCCGTGCCCGATCGAGGCCGGCTCGGACGTCAGGCCGCCCTTAGGCGGTCCAGGGAGCATCGGCGAAACGGGCTCTGACCGATGCGGGCAGCCAGTCCAGTTGGCGTGCAACCTCCCGTCGCATCGCCCAGTAACACTCGCACGCGATCAGCTCAAGGTTGGTCCGGTTCACCACGGTCACCTTGGCTCGCCGGTGCGTGATCGCGCCGAGTCGCTGGAGCTCGGCGAGGGCGACCGTAACCGTCGGCCGCTGCACCCCGAGACGCATCGCTAGGAATTCGTGCGTCACCACCAACTCATCGTCGAGGCTGAGGTCGCGAGCGGCGAGCAGATGACGGGCTGCGCGAGCAGCGACATCATGATGACGGTCGCATGCTGCGGCGATCGCTCGCTGACCAAGGACGGCCGCGGCATGGTGATGTAGTCGCCGGTGCAGCTCCGGGCTCCGGTCGACCTCCGCGGCAACGTCGTTCGTCGCGAACTGGAGGAACAGGCCGTTCGTCTGGCACACCACCCAGGTCGTGCCGATATGGCTGCCGAACACCGCCGGCCAGCCGGCCATCCCTTCGTTGCCGATGAAGCCAACCTCGACCGCGGATCCGTCGGCCATCAAGACGAACTCGGACAGCGCCCCAGTCACTGGGAAATAAACGTAGTCGGTGGGGCTTCCCGGCGTCATCAGGGTCGTCTTGCGGTCCAGACGCACGCGATGGACGCGTTCGGCAACATGCTCTGCGTCGACGGGCGGGAGGTTAACCAGGAGCAGGTTGCCCCGAAGCGTGATCGGGTCCGAGCTGATGGCTACCATGTCGGCAGTGGGCGGCAGCCCAGACGGCCGACCTTAACCAAACTTGAGGGGTTTGTGGTCACCCCGTTCGTGCACTCCTCAGCAGGATTGGCTACCCATTGGTGCCGGCCTCGTCCAGAACAGTCGCCTGGTCGATCCTGCCGGTCCCGATGCTCGCATCGTTGAGTATGCGCGTCGCGCGGTAGTCACGGGACCCTCCGTGAACCTCGAGCGCCTCGCGCCGGGAACGAGCCTGCACGGCCTTGCAGCCACTTGGCACGTCGCAGCAGCCATGCCATGGGTTCCGGCGGGGGTCAGAGACATGACGGACGACGAGTCAGCGATAGGCCAACGTCGATGGCGCCCGACGGTGGCTCGAGCTACGACGGTGGTTGCAGGTGGTCGGCGATGATCCGTCGATGGCAGCGCCACCACACGGCTTCGGCACCCATGATCGCGCACCGGTGATGGCGAGTGAGGGCGAGGAGCTCGTCAAGCCCCGTCCGAAACGCGTCGGTCTCCGCGTAGTCGGCCTAGTTGCGAAACGAAGTCACGCGCCAGAACGTGTTGGCCGAAGGCGGTGCACCCTTGGAATGGCGACGCAGGCCGCCCAGTAGGCCCAGATGCCGGTAGCCGATACCGTCCGCCGCAAGAACCGCGGGGAGCGTGTCGATATTGAATTGTGGGTTACTGCGCGACCGCGGGACCGAACGCACCTCCACGACCAGGTCCACGTCGACCTGCCGCAGTAGCGCGACGAAGGCGGCGATCGTCCGCGTCGAGTGGCCGAGCGTGAAGATCGTGCGACTCAGTCCGGCAGCCGTGTCAGCGCCGAACCCTTGTGCATCGCCAGGTGGTCGGTTGTGTCGCTCCTGATCTCGTACTGCGGCTCCTCCCGGCTCGCATGAACCGTGTACCCTTTGAACTCGATCTCGGATGTCATGACGTTGGTGATCCGACCGGAGACCTGCCCGGCCTCCGAATGCCAGCTGACGTGATCGCCGCGCCTGAAGCGCCGTGGCGCCATGATGATGCCCTCCTCAACTAGCCCGGCGATCCGATGCCGAAATCCGCGGCCGCTCGCCCGTTGCCGCTGGACTCCCGGCCGATCCCTTCGCGATCGCGGCACGAGCTCCGCGTCATGGCGCCGTACAGGCTCGATCTCACCGTGAGCGTATTGCGTCGCCTCTCGACGAACACCGTTGATGTGCTCACCGCCGAAGCTCAGTATCTCCGCGCGCTAGGCGCAGCGTCCGGCCCTGTGATCGTGCGCGTCGAGCAGACAGGTCCGGAAGTGCTGACCGTGACCATCGACGGGGATGCAGTCGAGCACGATCAGACCCTTGCACTCGTCGGGCGGATCCTTGGGGTCGATCGTGACCTCAGGCTGTTCGGGGCCGCGGCGTTGCCCTGGTTGAACCCCTTGGCCCTCCGGATGCGCGGCGTGAAGCCGCCGCGCTACGCCTCGCTTTGGGAGGCGTTTGTCAATGTCATCGTCTTCCAGCAGCTCAGTCTGCAGTCGGCGACTGCGATCGTCCGTCGCATGATCCTGGCCCTCGGGCGATCGATACAGAGCGATGGGGTGCTCCTGCATACGTTCCCGAGCGCCGAGGACGTTTTGGCGGCAAAGGACAGCGTGCTGCGCGCGACCGGCCTCAGCGCCACGAAGGTGGCGACACTGCGCAACGCCGGCGAGGGACTCACCTCTGGCATCCTGAGCGAAGAGAACCTTGAGGAGCGGTCGAGTGTCGAGGCCGCGCAGCTGCTCCAGCAGATCAAGGGCATCGGCCCGTGGACCGCGGCGGTGATCCTGCTGCGCGGGCTCGGGCGGCTCGACGTGTT
>JBBQEC010000225.1:0-4066 GCA_038320305.1 Candidatus Limnocylindrales bacterium
GCCGCCGGCGTCGAGCGCCTGATGCTTCAGACGTTCGTGCCGCGCGACCTCGAGATGGTGCGCTTGCTTGGCGAGGTATTTCTCGCCTAAACGGTTAGTCGGTGGCTGGCTGCTTGGCGCTCAGCGGCTCCGTGGGTGTCGCTGCGCCCAGGTTACCGACGCTTGTGATGGTGTCCTGGTTCAGGGCGCTCGTGCCTGCGAAATTCTGCTGGAATTGGTCGATCTGCTGTTGCGGAACGCCTGCCCCGAGCAGCGAGCTCGTGATCTGATTGGGCACCTCTGACGTAAGCGTTCGAGCGAAGATCGTTCCCGCGATGGCGAGACCGACGGTGCCACCCACCTGGCGGAAGAAGGTCAGGTTGCTGGTGGCCACGCCGAGCTGCTGCCACGGGACTGCGTTCTGGACGATGATCGTGAACACGGCCAGCGACGGGCCAATGCCCAGGCCGGCAAAGAACTGCCATGTGTACAGAACCGGCGTCGGAGTATCCGCGCGCAGGTTGGTCATGAGGTACAGCGAGACTGTCAGAGTCGCCAGTGCGATGACCGTGAGCCACTTGTAGTGGCCGGTGCGACTGACGATCTGCCCGCTCACAATCGAAGTGATGATCAGTCCTATGAGCAGCGGCAGCAGCTGGTAGCCCGATTCTGTCGCCGATGAGCCGGCCACGACCTGGTACCAGCGCGGCAGAAAGATGATCGCGCCGAAGAAGCCGAAGCTGGCCAGAAATGTCGCCAGGATCGAGATGGAGTACGTCCGGCCGCGGAACAGGCTAAGTGGCACGATGGGCTCAGCGGCACGCGACTCAACCCACAGGAACACCACGCCGATGATCGCGCCGAGCAGGATCAGGCCACCCACGAACGGGTCGGTCCAGTCGTGGAACTGCGCATTTGTCAGTCCGATAAGGATCGGGACCAACGCGAGGGTGAACACCGACACGCCCACGTAGTCGATCTTGCGCGTGACGCCGGTCTGAACATGGGCAGGCAGAAGACGGCCGATGATGTAGAGGGCAACGAGGCCGATCGGGATGTTTACGAAGAAGATCCAGTGCCAGCTGACCTGGTCGGTCAAGAAACCACCGAGTGCGGGTCCGATCAGGGCCGAGATTCCGAAGACGGCACCGAAGAGCCCTTGGTACTTGCCGCGCTCTCGCGGAGAGAAAAGGTCGCCGATAACGGCGAGCGAGATCGGGAACAGGGCTCCGGCGCCCAGGCCCTGGATGCCGCGGAAGATGATCAGCTGCTCCATCGTCTGGGAGAGTCCGGACAGGAACGAACCGATCAGGAAGACGCTGATGCCGAACATCAGCAGCCGCTTGCGGCCGAACTGGTCGGATAGCTTGCCGTAGACAGGGCCACTGATCGTCGACGTCAACAGATAGATCGTGACGACCCATATGTACAGGCTGTTGCCGTGCAGGTCGGACACGATCGTCGGTAGCGCCGTGCCAACGATCGTCTGATCGAGTGCGGATAGGAACAGGCCGAGCAGAATCGCGAACAGGATCTCCATTCGCGCTCTCTGATCAATCTGAAGTGTGTGATCGCCCTGGGCAGCTCCCTGAGCTGACTCGGACGCGGGCGTTGCTTCCATAGCTAGGCGGCGTCTCCTCCGGATTGGATTTGTTGTTGGACTGTTTCTTCGGCGTGCAGCGCCTCGGCCGCCTGGCGTAGCTCGGTAAACGTGCGCAACGCCCGCTCCTGCTGTTCCAGGGTCAACCGGCAGATCACGGCGGCGAGCTGGTTGCGCCGGATCAAGTCGATGTCCGCGACTGTGTCCCTGCCGGCACCGCTCGCGGCAACCTCCACGATGCGTCGATCGTCGTCCTGCCGTGTACGTTCGACCAGGCCGCGCTCGACCATCCGCTCGACGATGCCCGTCACATTCGGCAGCGAGACATCGAGGTGATCGGCGAGACGGCTCATGTGCATGGTGCCCTTGCAGACCAGCAGGAAGAGCACGTGCAGCTGCGTCGAGCTGATCGTTCGGAAGCAGCCCTGCTGGGCGACTGCCATGCGCTGGCGCGCAATCAGTGGCTCGAGCTGATCAAGAATCTCGCTGACGAGGCCAGGCTCAGTGGCGACGACGGTCACTGATCTTCACGCCTCATGAATAGTTTGGACACGATTGAGCATTATGCCGATGCAAACCATTTCCGTCAAACGCATTGTTCTCTGCCCTAGCGGATGACGCCCAGCCTTGATGGCGGCCAATACCTGAAGCGCGCCCGGCCAAGTATGTCCGGCGGCAAGACCGGGCCGATCGTCTCGTCGGCGTGGGCTGGATGATCGCTCGCGAGCACGAGCTGAGCATCGGTGCCTGCGTGGAGCACACGTTTGATGATCACGCGACCGGGCTCGCGCGGATCTCTGGCGATGACAACGTCACCCACGCCAACGCGCGCGCCGCGATCGACCAACAGCCAGTCCCCGTCGAGCAGGCCCGGCTCCATCGAGTGGCCGCTCACCGCCACGCGCATAACGCGTCGACTTGAAACGAACCCGGTCAACCCGACAACGAGAAACGCCGCCCCGAGCAAAGGCCCGAGGCGGCGCATTGCTTCCTGAACGAGAGGATTAGGCGGACGCCTGCAGTCGGGTGGTCGTTGGCCCGCCCGTCTCGCGCCACATCATGTCGATCTTGTCGATCAGATCGAGCAGCTTCTGTGCTTCGGCAATATCGGTCGTGCGCTTGACCTGCGAGGCCTGCTTTGACGCCTTCCAGCACACATCGTGCAGGTCCGGGAACTTCTCGACATGCTCCGGCTTGAAGTAGTCATGCCACATGACGTCGATGTGGTGCTTGGTCAGCTCGGCGCGCTCCTCCTTGACGGCGATGCAGCGCGTCCGGAAGAGCTCATCAGCAGAGTCGTTGTACTTCTGGATGATCTTGTAGCAGGACTCGGCCTCGACACGAGCCTGGACAGGGTCGTATACGCCGCACGGGATATCGCAGTGCGCGTTGGCTGTCGTGCGCGGCGCGAGTGCGCGCAGGACGGAGTTCAGCATGGACACGACTCCTTCTCCGGTTTGGGCCGGCAATTACTCAACTGAACGTAATCAGTGAATTCTGCCCCCGCGCGGCTCAACGCGCGAGAACCAATACGAGGGCCGGTCTTGCTAATGCATTCGAACCGTGCTCCAACAGCCAACGACGCAGGCAAATAGCATCCGCCGGGTGACTTCCGATTCACCAGCCGTGATCGCATCGCGGCGCAAGCTGATCGTCGACGGATTGGCAATGGCTCTGTCCGCGATCGGCTTTGGCTTCGTCTTCGGCCTGAGCGCCCGCGCCGCCGGTCTGACGCCAGTGGATGTCAGCGCGTTGAGCGTGCTCGTCTTCGCTGGCGCCTCGCAGTTCGCGGCCGTGGGCTACCTCGCCGGCGGTTTCGGCTGGATCGCGATCATTCTTCTGACCGCGCTGATCAACGCACGTCACTTTCTCTACTCCGCGGCTATCTCGCCATACCTCGCGCACGAACGCGCGCCGACGCGGGCCGTGATGGCCCATGTCATGACCGATGAAGCCTTTGCCCTGTCCTACGCGCATTTCAGCCGCATCGGCCGCGGCGACCGACGTGGCTACTGGATCGCCGCAGTACTGATCATGTTCATTCCGTGGAACCTGGCGTCGCTTGCCGGCGTGCTGGTTGGTGGCGCCATTCCTGATCCCTCTCGTTTCGGGCTGGACGTCATCTTCCCCGCGGCGATGGCAGGAATCGCCGTTGGCTTGATCACGGGCCGTCGTGAGCTCGTGGCCGCGATCGCCGGGGTGCTGATCGGCGTTGGGCTCGGCCTGGCCCTTGATCCGGCAATTGGCGTCGTCAGCGGCGGCCTGTTCGGTCCTCTGGTCGCGATGTTGGTCATCCGAACACCAAGCGCAAACGGGGACGTGCCTTCAGTCCCTGCCTCCGGGCCGCCCAGCTGATGGCAACTCCCTGATGGATCTCGGTCTGATCCCGTTGGCGTTGCTGATGGCTGCCGTCACATATCCGTGGCGGGCCGTGCCGCTGCTCTTGCCGGCCGTCAGCCGACTGCCGCCCGTCGTCCGCGAATACCT
>JBBQEC010000226.1:0-4064 GCA_038320305.1 Candidatus Limnocylindrales bacterium
CGCGACCGTGTCGGACAAACGACGAGCGCCTAATGGCCTTGCCAGAATGGCTCGAGTTCTATAACCATGGACGCCCGCACACCGCGCTCGACGGACTCACGCCACATCAGGCACTTGTCAACAACGTCGGCGGGAATCACACCTAGGCCTCCTCTTTCGATTCGTGGACGATCGTGCTGCCGCTGAAGACGAACGGCTCCGTGATCTGAAACGCATTCGTGCCAAGCGCTGCTGCGGCGCCCTTGACACGAGTTAGGACCAAGGTCTGAGACCTAAGTCAATTGCGCGCGCTGCCCACGGTGAGGAATGATCTCGCCGATCAGATATGCCGTGCAAGGAAATGGAGTAGCTCATGTTCAAAAGACTTATAGCGGCCTCGGTCGTGTTCGCGGCGCTCGTTGCAGCGTGCGCGGGCGCGGGCAGTACGCCGGCCCCAACGGCGGCGCCGGTCACCATTGCGCCACCGACGGCGGCACCGGCATCGCCAGTGACCCTGGCGTACACAGTCTCGCTGGCGCCCGCCGGCTTCTTCGTGGGCTCGAATGGACACACGCTGTACGCCTTCGACAAGGACACGGCCGGCACCAGCAATTGCCAGTCGAGCCAGTGTGTAACCAACTGGCCTGCTCTCACGCTTCAGGGCGGGGTGCAGCTGGCGATCGGCGCAGGCCTGACAGAGACCGACTTCGCGACGATCACTCGCGACGACGGCTCAGCCCAGGTTACGTTCAACGACGTCCCGCTCTACTACTTCGCCGGTGATACGGCGGTCGGCGACACGAATGGCGACGGAGTTGGTGGCATCTGGCATCTCGCCACGAAGACGACCGTGCCGCCAGCCGCCAGCAACGCGCCGAGCGCGCCGGCGAGCGCGCCGGCCAGCGCACCCGCGAGCGCAGCAGCCGGCGTCTGCTACGACGCTCACTACCAGGTCATCCCGTGCCCGTCGGCCTCGGCTGCGGCCGGTTCGCCGGCTGCCGACGCAACAACGGTCACGGTCGCAAGCGTCGGCTACCTCGTCGGCCCAACCGGTTTGACGCTGTACGAGTACGACAAGGACACGACACCTGACTCGAGCGCGTGCTCCGGAGACTGCGCAGCCAACTGGCCGGCATTGGCCGTCGCGGCAGGGTCAACCGTGACGATTGGCACGGGCCTCGACCAGGAGGATTTCGCCACCTTCATCCGCTCTGATGACAGCGCCACCCAGGTCACGTACTACGGCAAGCCGCTCTACAGCTTCGCTGGCGATCAGGCGGCCGGTGACACGACCGGTGACGGCATCGGCGGGTTCTGGCACCTCGCCAAGCCGCAGTAATCAACTTCGCGGAGCGCCGGTTGGGCCCGGTGCTCCGCGTCCAACAGCTCACATCCCGGCCGTCGCCTTGCAGCTCGCCTGACGGCCGAAACACTGCCTCGGCTCAGCGGCCGTCGCGCAAGCGGCGGCCGCTGGGTTCACGGACTCTTGCCGTTAGCCGCAAACGCGGCAGCGCGCAGCTCGCTCGCCAACGTTGGTGCCACGCGGCCGCGAACTCGAACGTCGCGCGCGCGGTAGGCGATGTCGACCGTGCCACGTTCGCGGACGCGTGACAGGAGCTCGCCCTCGCTGTAGGGAAGCGCGACGTCGACGTCTTCCCAAAGTGACGCGAGCAGAGCCGCCAGGCGCGCACGCAGAGCGTCCATGCCGTAACCCGTCGTGGCAGAAACGAGCACGGATCCGGCAATGCTTGGCGCGGGCACGTCTCCATCCGCGGCGGCTGGGTCGACCAAATCGGCCTTGTTGTAGACGAGCAGGCGCGGCTTATCGCCCGCCCCAAGATCGTCGAGCACCTTCTGCACCGTTTGACGATGCTCTGGAGCGTGGCCGTCGGCAACATCGACAACCTCGAGCAGGACATCTGCCCGGTTCACTTCCTCGAGCGTCGCTCGAAAAGCGTCGACGAGCTGACGTGGCAGCTTATGGATGAAGCCGACCGTGTCAGTCATGACCGTGGACTGGCCGTCGCCGAGCCTGACCATACGGCTGGTCGGATCGAGCGTGGCGAATAGTCGGTCTTCCGCCAACGCAGCCTCCGTGCCGACAAGCGTGTTGAGTATCGAGCTCTTGCCTGCGTTGGTGTAGCCGACGATCGCGACGGTGGGCACGAGACGCCGATCGCGTGAGCGCGCCGCGGTGTCGCGCTGTTGGCGGACGTGCTCGACGCGCTCCTTGAGCTTCTTGATCTTGTCGCGGATGATGCGTCGATCAGTTTCGAGCTGCGTCTCGCCCGGGCCGCGTGAACCGATGCCGCCCTGGGTGCGCGAGAGGTGCGTCCACAGCTTTGTCAAGCGCGGCAGCTGGTACTCCAGCTGCGCCAGCTCCACCTGCAGGCGGCCCTCGTGGGTCCGAGCGTGCTGGGCAAAGATGTCCAGGATCAGGCCGCTGCGGTCGAGAACCTTGACACCGAGCAAACTTTCGAGCGCCCGTTGCTGGTTTGGCGAGATCTCATCATCAGCCACCAACAGCGTCAGCCCCGTCTCGCGCTTGGCCGCCACGAGCTCCTCGGCCTTGCCCTTGCCCACGTACCAGTTCGGATCGACGTGGCGGCGGTTCTGCCACTCGGCTCCGACAACCTCCGCACCGGCCGTATCCGCCAGGCTGGCCAGCTCCGCGAGAGAATCTTCGGCCGTCCAACCGGCGTCCCGGCCGGTGTCCACGGCAATCAGGAACGCGCGCTCCCGTGGCGGCAAGAGTTCGACCATCCGACTACGCGCGTTCACAGCGCATCAGGATACGTGGCGCGGCTTACGCGGCTTTGGTGCATGATCGGCGCATGAGCAGCCAGAACGACGATCCGGTCTTCTACCGCAGGGCCGACGAAGTCGAAATCGACAGTGCGGGACCCAGCGACACCGATCTATACGAGGGCGAGCTCGCAACGAGCGACTCGCCCATGATCGAGGACCTCGCCGGCAACGAGCTGAGATCCGATGAGACGGACGATCCAATGGTCGCCGCGCAGGAGGGACTGCCCTACGTTCCGCCGGTCGATCCGCCTGTGGCCGTCGATCCAGACGATCCACAGGGCCTCAGGATCGCAGCCGGGTTCGGCTCAACCGCGGAAGACGAGCCATACGACCTCAGCCACCGATCCGCGCTGATGTCTTCGGAAGACGAGATCGTCGGTCGCATTCGTGAAGCCCTTCTGGCCGATTCCGCGACGACCGCATACGCCGACACGCTGGCGATCGCCGCGAGCGGCGGTCGGGTCGGCATTCGTGGCGTCGTCGAGGACATCGAGGACACGGACAACATCATCGAAGTCATCAGCCGCGTAAGTGGTGTTGAGGAGGTCGTCGACGAGCTGGAGGTCCCCGGCGTCACAGACTGATCCAATTGGCTGTGCCGTCCAGGCTCCAGTCCGGGTTCCGGCCGCGGATGTAGTTGCGCGCTAGTCCTCGAGGATGGATCTGACGATAGCCGCGGCGTCGTCCGTGAGAGTGGTCGACGTGGCATCGAGCCAGCTGATGTCGGGTTCGGCTCGAAACCATGTCCGCTGGCGTCGCGCCAGCTGACGGTTCCGGGCAATGTTGCTCTCGATGGCCTGTTCAAGCGTGAGGCGGCCGTCGAGCACGTCGAATGCCTCCCGGTAGCCCGTTGCGCTGAAAGCAGGCACTGACTCGTCGTAACGCGCACGCAAGCCCGCAGCCTCCTCCAAGAAGCCGCCCGCGAACTGCGCGCGGGCACGCTCTGCGATGCGGCGCACGTTGTCCGACGATTCGAGGGACAGGCCAATCCAAACTGATCGCGCGGGATAGCCGCGCGGCGCTGGAGGCGGCCGATCACCAGTGACGGAGACCCGCTCGAGCGCTCGAACGACACGTCGCGGATTGTCGAGATCCGTCGTTGAAGCGACACCCGGCGCCATGGCCCGCAGCTGAGCAACGAGGACGTGCAGCCCCTCCCCCGCCAGGCGGCTTTCGAACGCTGCCCGTGCCGCTTCGTCGCGGCCCGTCTCTGTCAGTGGCACCCCGCGTCCTACAGCGCGCAGGTAGAGCCCCGTGCCCCCGACGAGCAGCGCTAC
>JBBQEC010000227.1:0-4025 GCA_038320305.1 Candidatus Limnocylindrales bacterium
CGTCGAGACCGTCAGTGGCGACCTGTCGATCGAGTCTTCGACCGGTGTGACGGTCGACGTGTCCAAGAGCATGGATATGCGCCGCGGCGGTCCGCGCGCCTATGTCGCGGGCGATGGCGCAGCCCAGGTCCGCTTCCGCACCCTGTCAGGCGATGTTCGGGTCCGGGGTGCGCGTGGCGTCGAGGACGACGAGCGACGAGGGCGCGGTCGGCATGGCAAGCACGACCGGTTCGAGCAGCAGCTCGAGCGACGCATAGAGCGTGAGGTAAGCCGACACGCGCACGGCTACTCGCCGAACGACATCGACTTCCCCGGCGTTCCGCAGCCACCCGTGCAGCCGATGCCACCCATGGCGCCGATGCCATCGATGGCGCCGATGCGGCCCATGCCACCCACGCCAGCCATGGCGCCGCCCGTCGACCAGATCGAGGTGTTGCGCGCCCTCGAGCGTGGCGAGATCGACGTCGAGGAGGCGACGCGCCGCCTCCAGGAGGCTTGAGATGGCTGACGTCGCGAAGATCCTGAAGCTCGTCGCTGACGGTGCCCTGACGCCGGAAGAGGCGGACGAGATCCTGAGCGCGCTCAACGCGTCGCACGAGGCAGAGCAAACAGAGCCAGCCCAGGCGCCTGGCGGGGACCGAATGCAGGGTCCGCCACGCCACCTGCGCATCCAGGTCACGGAGCGTGGCCGGCCGGTCGTCAACCTGCGGGTGCCAATGAACATCGCGGGCTGGGCTTCGGCCTATCTGCCCGGCCTGTCAGATGAGAACGCCGACCGCATCCGGAGCGCAATCAACTCCGGCGCGCGGGGACCAATCATCGACATCGGCGACGGCGACGACCGCGTCCTGATCACCAGCGAGTAACTCATCGAGCACCGTGAAGGAGGAGCGAGATGGTGCATCACCTGTGGTACGACTCACTTGAGGACGAAGTTGGTGACGCCCGACCGCGTCCATCGCGCAACACTCATACGCGCCAACCGGTGCCGCGCCGTGGCGGTGCCCGCAGGGTGTTGGGCAAGGCGCTGATCGATCTCGGAGAGCGCATATCACCCGCGCCGAGGACGATCAAAGACGTCCGCTGAGCCGTCGTCCGGGCGGAGTAACTGCCCTGACTTCCTCCCCGATACCTGACAGGTTCTGTCATCAACCGGTCCTAGGCTTCAACGGTAAGAACTTGCTTCGGAGAGCACGCCGTGAACCTGGGAGATATCGACTTGGCGAAGGTTATGCAGGACGATCGTGAGAGGGATCTGGCACAGCGACTGCGGCTGCGCGATCTGCTTGACTCGATTCCCGCATCGAATAGCGGTCAACTACACGCTGAGCAATCTCGGCTATCTTTGGCCGCAGCTCGGCTGGCTCGAGCAATTCTGCATCGGCGCCCAGCGCCACCAATCGCGCCGGAACCTCGCGTGGCCAATCCATGCGCAGGCGCAGCACAACCCAGCCATCAGGATCACCTTCGGGCGGCGTGAGTCGCTCGGCCTGCCGCACGGCCTTGGTGCCCGCGATGTCGGCGAGCGCATCGATCGCCGCCGGGGCGATGCGCAGCGTGACCTCAACCCGCTCTGCATGCTCTTCGTAGGCGGCGGTCGACTCGGTCCAATACGCGCCCAGATCGAAGTTCTGAGGTCGATCAAATCGCTCATTGAGGGCCGTGGCACGTCGGAATCGGCTAATGCGATACGTATGAATGTGCCCGTCTGACTCAGCGATTACATACCAGACGCCAGCCTTCAGAACCAATCCCAGCGGCTGAAGCCTTCGCTCGACCAGGCGGTCATTGCGGTCATAGAGGACATCCACGCAGTGGCTCTCCCAGACGGCTTCAGACAACACCGACAGAAGCGGCGTCTCCTCGCCGGAACGAAACCAACCGGACGCGTCGAGGTGGAAGCGCTCAACAAGGCGCGATGCGCGAGAACGGAGCTCTGGTGGTAGCGCCGCGAGCACCTTGAGCCTGGCCGCGGCCATGACTCTGCCGAGGCCCAGCTCTGCGGACGGCCCTGGGATCCCGGAAAGGAAGAGCGCCTCGGCCTCTTCTCCGGTCATGCCGGTCAGCCGCGTTCGATAACCGTCGACGAGGGCGACTCCGCCGTGTGGCCCACGCAGCGCGTAGACCGGCACGCCCGCGGCGCTCAGAGCCTCGATATCTCTGTGGATGGTCCGCTCAGATACCTCGAGCTCACTGGCCAGCTCCGCTGCGGTCATCTGCCCGCGGGTCCGCAGCAGCAACAGCAGGTTGATCAGTCGGGAGGCGCGCATTGGAATTGATGTTAGTCAGGTTCATGACAAATGCTGTCAGGTACTCGTCGCCAGCCTCAGTTCCTATTCCTCCAACATTGGGACGCGAACGCCCCTTTCGCGCGCGACTTCGATCGCCCGTTCGTAGCCTGCGTCGGCGTGGCGAATCACGCCCATCCCCGGATCGGTCGTCAGCACGCGTTCCAGCTTCTGGGCGGCAAGGTCCGTACCGTCCGCGACGATGACCATGCCGGCGTGCTGTGAGTACCCGATGCCCGTCCCACCGCCGTGGTGAATCGACACCCAGGTGGCGCCGGCCGAGGTATTGACCAGCGCGTTGAGCAGCGGCCAGTCTGCTATTGCGTCGGAGCCATCGAGCATGCTTTCCGTTTCGCGATTGGGTGATGCGACGGAACCTGCATCAAGGTGGTCGCGGCCGATGACGATCGGTGCGCTGAGTTCGCCGCTGGCAACGAGCTCGTTAAAGCGCAACCCAGCCTTGGCGCGCTCGCCGTAGCCGAGCCAGCAGATGCGTGCGGGCAGGCCCTGGAACGGCACGCGCTCCTGGGCCATGCGGATCCAGCGCGCGAGCGACTCATTCTCCGGAAATAGCTCGAGCACGGCTTCGTCTGTGCGTCGAATGTCCGCCGGATCGCCCGACAGCGCGACCCAGCGGAAAGGCCCTTTGCCCTCGCAGAAGAGCGGCCGAATGAACGCGGGCACAAAACCCTGGAAGTCGAACGCGTTGTCCACGCCGGCCGACTGCGCCTGGGCGCGAATGTTGTTGCCGTAGTCAAAGGTGACCGCGCCTGCCGCTTGCAACGCGAGCATCGCGCGCACGTGATCGGCCATAGATGCCATCGCGCGACCGATGTACGCCTGCGGATCGTCCTGGCGCAATGCCGCCGCGGCTGCCAGGGTCAGGCCGGCAGGCACGTAGCCGTTGAGCGCGTCGTGGGCCGATGTCTGGTCGGTGACGACGTCAAATCGCTCGCCACGCCTGATCAGCTCAGGCTCGATCGCCGCGGCATTGCCGATCAATGCGATCGACGTTGCGCGCCCGGCAGCGGCGGCACTTCTGGCCCACGTCAGTGCCTCGTCCAAAGATTCGGTGACGTCGTGGATGTAGCCGGTTTCATGCCGCCGACGGGCGCGCGCCGGATCCACCTCGATGACGAGGGCCACGCCCTCGTTCATCGTCACCGCGAGTGGCTGCGCGCCACCCATGCCGCCCAGACCCGCGGTCACCACAATTCTGCCGCGCAGCGTGCCGCCGAAGTGCTGGCGCGCCAGCTCGGCAAAGGTTTCGTAGGTGCCCTGCAGGATGCCCTGCGTGCCGATGTAGATCCAGGACCCGGCGGTCATCTGGCCGTACATAGTCAGCCCCTTCCGCTCGAGCTCGCGAAAGTCGTCCCAATTGGCCCACTTGCCAACCAGGTTGGAGTTGGCGATCAGGACTCGCGGCGCCCACTCATGCGTGCGAAAGACGCCGACCGGCTTGCCCGATTGGACGAGCAAGGTCTCGTCGTCCTCGAGCCGGCGCAACTCTCGAACGATGGCGTCGAAGGCGGGCCACGAGCGCGCTGCACGACCAGTGCCGCCGTACACGACCAGGTCGTCAGGTCGCTCGGCCACATCCGGATCGAGGTTGTTCATGAGCATGCGCAGCGCGGCCTCCTGCTGCCAGCCGCGCGTGCTCAGCTCGGTGCCGCGCGGCGCTCTGACCACGCGCGCTCCCGTTGCAATCGCCATCTACCACTCCTCTGTCGTCACATC
>JBBQEC010000228.1:0-4015 GCA_038320305.1 Candidatus Limnocylindrales bacterium
ATCGAGGGCGAGAAGCTGGAGACACTTGACCATGTTCAGCGGACGCTCACGCCCGACACACTCGTCATCGCCGACTCGAGCGGCCCGATCGGTATCGCCGGAGTGATGGGTGGCGCGCACAGCGAGGTCACGGACGCAACCACGGCGGTGATCGTCGAGTCCGCGATCTTCGACCCGTTCTCCATCCGTCGCACGGCGTTCCGCTATGCGTTGCGCAGCGAGGCGAGCCTCCGTTTCGAGAAGGGCCAGGAGTCGCGCCTGGCGCGCGTCGGTGCGGATCGCACTGCCCAACTGTTGGCCGAATGGGCCGGCGGGCGCGTCGCGGTCGGAGCGGTGGACACAAATCCTGTTGACGATCAGCCGCGCCGCGTTTCCTTCAGGCCTGGCCACGTCGATCGGTTGCTCGGGACCGATACCACCTCCGCTCAAATGACGGCCGCGCTCGCGCAAGTAGGCATCACGACCGAGCCGGGCGACGGGCCAGACGCGCTCGTCGCCGTGGTTCCGCCGTATCGGCGCGACATCATGATCGAGCCGGACGTGGCCGAAGAGGTCGTGCGGGTCATCGGCTACGACGCGGTTCCAACGCGCCTGCCCGACACGCCGATGCCCGGGTATCGCCAGGAACCCGGCATGTTCATCGACCAGCTGCGCGACATGCTTGCCGGCCGTGGCGTGAACGAGGTGGTCACTTGCGGCCTGATCGGCCCAGACGATCACGCTCGGCTTGGTTATGCAGCGGACGATCCGGCCACTGTGCGCGTCGAGAATCCGCTTTCGATCGACCACTCCGAGCTGCGCCGGACGATTCTGCCTGGTCTTCTTGGTGTGCTCGTGCGCAACCAACGCCAACGTCGCGATCACGTCGCGATCTTCGAAGTTGGCAACCTTCACGAGTGGCGTGACGACGCGCCAGCGCAATCGCTTGTGCTTGCGCTGCTGCTCGCTGGCAACATCCGTCCGGTCTCATGGAACGAACCCGCCCGTCCGGCGTCGTTCGAAGACCTCAAGGGCATCGTCGAGTCGCTCGGCGCGCGATGGAACATCGGCACCGTCGAGTTCGCTGCGACGCACGCGCGCTCGGGGATCGACCACCCGGGCCGGACCGCGGCGGTTATGGCCGCGTCGGGCGACGAGTCGACGATGATCGGTCTTGTGCTGGAGGCGGATCCGCGGCTGCTGGCAGCCTACGAGGTGCGCGCCGAGCATGTCGCCTTCGCGTTGCTCAACCTGGATGTCATCGTCCCGCTCGCGAACCCCAAGCCACAGGTGAAAGCCGCGCCGACGTTGCCCGTGATCGAGCGCGATATTGCCGTTGTCGTGGATCGCGACACTCCTGCGGCCACTGTGGAAGGCGTCATCCGAAGGAACGCGGGCGCTCACCTGGCAACGGTCGTGCTCTTCGATCGTTACCAGGGACCGCCGCTGGACGCCAACCAGGTCAGCCTTGCCTACCGATTGCGCTTCCAACCGCTGGACGAGCCGCTTGCGGACGCGACACTCGATAAGGCAATGGCGGCCGTGGTGCGCAGCCTTGAGAGCGAGGTCGCCGGCCGAATTCGCAGTGACGCCTGAGCCGGCACTCAAGCCGCTTCCGCGTGAGTTCTTCGCCCGCGAGACGGTGGCCGTGGCGCGCGGCCTGCTGGGCACCTGGCTGCTGCGGTCTACGCCGGACGGTTTGACTGGCGCGAGGATCGTCGAAGTCGAGGCTTACGGCGGGACGGAGGATCGGGCCAGCCATGCTCGCGCCGGCCGAACCAAGCGGACTGAACCCATGTTCGGAGAAGTGGGCCACGCTTACGTTTACCTTGTCTACGGCATGCATGACTGTCTGAACGTTGTCGCCAATGACGGCAGTGACGCCGGTGCGGTGCTCGTCCGCGCGATCGAGCCGCGACTCGGCGTTGAGCTGATGCGCGCGCGTCGTGCGCGGCCGGGCGATCCTGACTCGATTCTGGGCGCGGGTCCGGCGCGTCTGTGCCAAGCGCTCGCCGTTACGCGTATTCAGGACGGCCACGACCTGACCCTCGGCACCGAGCTGTGGTTGGCCGAGAGTCCCGAGTTGGACCCGGCGTTCGAGATTAAGACAGGGCCGCGCATCGGCGTTGACTATGCCGGGCCGGGCTGGGCCGATCGTCCGTGGCGCTTCTGGCTGACCGGAAACCCGTCCGTTTCGGGATCACGATGACCAGCTTGACCAGCGAGGACGTGCTCCAGGCGTCGCGAGTGTGGCACTGGACGCCTACCGGGGCACAAGCACTCGAGATCGAAGGAATTGCCGTGCTCGACTGTCCCGACTGGGCACGGATCCGCTTTTACGCAATGCCGGAGAACGTGACTCACCCGGAGGACGCCGTCGCGGCAGTTCGCGACGCGGCCCGGCGACGGGGTTACCAAACCGTACATTGGTGGATCTCGCCGGCCACCAGCGTTGCCGTTGAGGCGGAGCTGGTGCGACAAGGGGCAGTTCTTTTGAAGGCGATGGACATCGTGGGCCTGGACATCAGCCGTGGCCTGCCGAGCGTGCCGGGGAGCGGCGCGGCGGTCGCGTACGTGGTCGAAGACGCTCAGCGGCTGGACGATGCGGAGCGTGTGACTGCGGCGGTATGGGGAAATGAGCCGTCGTCTGGCGACCGACGCGAAATGCAGCTTCGCTCGTTGGGACATCCCTTGGACAAACACGGTGCGTTTCGGGTCGTGTCATACGTGGGCGAACGCGCCGTCTCCTCGGCCGGATGCCAAGTTGCCAGCGATGTCTGTCGTCTGACCGGTGGAGGCACTCTGCCCGATTCGCGTGGACTGGGCGGCTATCGAGCCTCAATTAGCAAGCGGCTAGAAGTAGCGCGTCAGGCTGGAGCCCGGATTGCCGTGGGGCGTGCTGTTGTCGACACGTCCAAGCCCATCCTCACCCGTTTGGGCTTCGCCACTTACGGCGAAGCTCGCCTGTACAGGATTCGAGCCTGATGACCGCTCGCGTCGTCTACTCGATGAGCGTGTCGCTCGATGGCTATATCAATTCGCGCACCGGCTCTCTGGATTGGGCGGGTATTGACGAGGAGATCCATGCCTGGTTCAACGATCGGGCGCGCGAGGCACCAGCCTTCGTCTACGGCCGCAGGCTGTACGAGACGATGGCCGCGTACTGGCCATTCGCGCTCGACGATCCCGACACGTCCCCGGTCGAGGCCGATTTCGCGCGTATCTGGCAGCCCAAGCCAAAGATCGTCTTCTCGCGCACGCTGGAAAGCGTCGGCTGGAACGGCCGGCTGATTCGCATGGACATCGTCGAGGCGTTGCCGACGCTGAAGGAAGAGTTCGACGGTGATCTGGATGTCGGCGGGGCGACGCTCGCCGCCTCGCTCGTGGCCGCGAACCTGATCGACGAGTACCGGGTCGTCGTTCACCCGGTGCTCATCGGCGGCGGCACGCCATTCTTTCCGGCCATGCCCAGTCAGGTCGACCTGCGCCTGACCGAGACGCATCAGTTCGCGAGCGGCGCAGTCGTGCTCACCTACGAGCGGCGCTAGACATGGACGCGCGCAGCCAACAGATCCTCGAGTACCCGCAGGTCCGCGAGCGGCTCGCTGCACTCACGGCGTTCGCTCCGTCTCGACGTTTGGTGGAGGCACTCAAGCCATCTGCTGACGTGGTCGTGGTCGCGCGGATGCTCGACGAGACCGATCAGGCACGCGACCTCGTCGCGCGGCGACCTGACCTGGGCGTAGGTGGCGCGCACGACATCGCCCAGTACGTCAAGCGTGCGCGCCGCGGCGGACGGCTTTCAGGTTCTGACCTGCTCGAGATCTACGAGACGCTGACCGCTGCGTCGCGTGTTGGTGAGGCGCTGCTCGGCGAACGTCCAGTCCTTCTGCATGACCTTGGCCGCTCCGTCAAGCCGCTGCCGCAACTGCGAGCCCGTCTTGAGCACTCGATCGACCCGGCCGGCGAGCTGCTCGATTCGGCTTCGCCCGCGTTGGGCGGCCTGCGCCGCGCGGTCCGCGTCGCGTATGAGCGT
>JBBQEC010000229.1:0-4000 GCA_038320305.1 Candidatus Limnocylindrales bacterium
GGCCAGGCTGGCACCGGCGAGCCACAGTCCGCGGTCCTTGCTGATGTAGCCGCCGGTGTCAACCTGGTCCGCTCGTACCGCCAATTCGGACACCGCGCGGCGAACCTGGACCCGCTCGGCAGCGCACCACCCGGCGACGACGTGCTCGAACCGGCCACGTGGGGCCTGAGCGACGCAGGCATGGCGCACATTCCCGCCGCGCTGCTGCGCGTCGATGTCGCCGGCACAACACTCGCCGACGTCCTGCCAGAGCTCCGGCGAACCTATTGCGGGACGATCGCGTACGAAGTCGAGCACATCAACAACCACGACGAGCGAACGTGGTTGCGACACACAATCGAGACGGGCGCCCACCGGGTTCCGCTCTCGGCCGAAGACAAGGTCACGCTCCTTTCCCAGCTGACCTCAGTCGAGGCACTCGAGCAATTCCTCCAACGCGCCTACCTCGGCCAGAAACGCTTCTCGATCGAAGGCCTCGACGTCATGATTCCTATGCTCGATCAGATCATCGAGCTTGTCGCCGCAACCGGCGCCCGCACAGTCGAGCTGGGCATGGCGCATCGAGGACGCCTGAACGTTCTGGTCCACGTCGTGGGCGTTCCCGATGGGGAGATCCTCGACGAGTTCGAGCGCAGCCAGCCGACGGCCAGTACAGATCTTCCGGCCGAGGGCGAGACGAGCGATGTCAAGTACCACCGCGGCGCGGACGGCGTCCACCAGACGACGCACGGTCCGATTCGGGTGACGCTCTCATCCAATCCGAGCCACCTCGAGGCAGTCAATCCCGTGGTCGAGGGCCGTGTACGCGCGGAGCAGACCGAACGCAACGCTGCCCAGGCCACCATCGATGCGCGCACTGCCGTAGCCGTGTTGATCCATGGCGACGCCGCGTTTGCCGCGCAAGGCGTTGTGGCGGAAACGTTCAATCTGGCGCGCCTGGCCGGCTACACGACCGGTGGGACGATTCATCTCATCGCCGATAACCAGCTCGGCTTCACGGTCGGACCGGGCGAAGGCCGCTCGACCGACTATTCCAGCGATTTGGCCAAGGGCTTCGACGTGCCGATCGCCCATGTCAACGCTGACGATCCGGAGGCATGCCTGGCAGCAGTGCGGCTCGCGGTCGCCTACCGCGAGCAGTTCCATGACGATTTTGTGATCCATGTCCTCGGCTATCGCCGTCACGGCCACAACGAGGAGGATGAGCCGGCGTACACGCAGCCGCTGATGTACGCCCGAATCGCCGAACACCCGCCTGTTCGCGAGCTCTACATGCGCCGGCTGGTCGAGGGAGGAGCGATCGAGAGCGAGGCCGGCATCTCACTCCTGTCCGCCGCTGCGGCGCGCCTGCTTGAGATTCATGAGTTACTCGCCAAGGAATCGGTCGTGGGCGGATCTCGGGCCGGCCTGACCGGCCCGCGGGGACGCCGCCAAAGATCACGGAAAGCTCCCAAGACGGCCGTCCTCGCCGGTCGTCTGCGTGAGATCAACGACGAGCTCCTGAGCTGGCCGGCAGACTTCACGGTCAATCCCAAGCTGGTCCGACAGCTCGACCGGCGCCGGACGGCGCTGGATCCGGACGGCGCGATCCAGTGGGCACAGGCCGAGGCCCTCGCGCTGGGCTCGCTGCTGCTGGACGGGACGCCGATTCGGTTGACGGGCCAGGACACGGAACGTGGCACGTTCAGCCAGCGCCACCTGGTTCTCCACGACGTCACGACCGGCCGCCAGTTCGCGCCGATCCAGCACCTGACCAACGCTCGCAGCTCATTCGAGCTGCACAACAGCCCGCTCTCCGAATTTGCGTGTCTCGGATTCGAGTACGGCTACGCCGTGGAGGCTCCCGAGACACTCGTCCTGTGGGAGGCGCAGTACGGCGACTTTGCCAACGGCGCTGAGGTCGTGATCGACCAGTTCATCGTGGCCGGGCTCGCGAAGTGGGGCGAAACGTCTCGGCTGACCATGTTGCTACCGCACGGCTACGAGGGCCAGGGGCCGGAGCACTCGAGTGCGCGGCTGGAGCGCTACCTGTCGTTGGGCGCCGAGGACAACCTGCGCGTCGCGAACTGCACGACGCCCGCCCAATACTTCCACCTGCTGCGCGACCAGGCTCTGCGGCCCGCGGTGCGGCCGCTTGTGATCATGACGCCCAAGAGCCTGCTGCGCCTTCCGGTCGCGACATCGAGTGTCGACGAGCTCACTGGCGGCCAGTTCGAGGTCGTCCTCGACGATCCGCGTCGTGTCACATCACGGGGCGACGTCCGCCGGCTCGTGCTGTGCAGCGGTCGCCTGTACTACGACCTGGATCGCTCGCCGCTGCGCGCGGCGGCGAGCGACGTTGCAATCGCTCGAGTCGAGCTTCTGTACCCATTTCCCGGCGTGGAGGTAGAGCAGCTCGTAAGCCGCTACCCAGCTCTCGAGACGGTGGTCTGGGCGCAGGAGGAGCCCCACAACATGGGTGCCCGCAAGTTCGTGCTGCCCAAGCTGCGCGATCTGGTTCGCGCCGACGTCCCGATCGTGGATGTGTCACGGCCCGAGCGCTCGAGCCCGGCCGAGGGATATCAGGCGGCGCATCGAAGCCAACAGGAGTCGATCGTCACGCAGGCATTCGGAGACCGGCCAAAGGGTCCGCTGACGCGCGCTGAACAGGGCCGCCGCGGTACACCGAAGAAGCGCTGACGTGAGCTTGGGCTTTCCGGCGTGGATCATCGCTGCGCATTGGATCAACGCCCTGTTCATCGGATTCCTGATCCGCGCAGGCATCCAGATCTTCGCGGCCTATCCGCGCCTGTACTGGAACAAGCATTCCGCACCGGGCACCGAGTGGCTGAAGTTCCCCGGACACCCGATTCCGACCGACCGACCCTGGACCGCGCTGGAGCAGGAGCGCGATGTTTCGCCGTGGCTCGGACAGCCTGGCGGCAACAACCTCGGACTAGGCCGACATTGGCACTTCTTCGCCGCGATCTTCTGGGTCCTCAACGGGTTCGTGTATGTAGTCCTGCTCTTTGCCACGGGTGAGTGGCAGCGCCTGATCCCCACGTCGTTGTCGGTCTTTCCTGATGCGTGGCAGACGTTCCTGACCTACGCCAGCCTGCAGCAACCGCCGCCGAGCGCCTTCACCCCGTACGATCCTCTCCAGCAGCTCGCCTATGCCGCCGTCGTATTCCTGCTAGGCCCGTTTCTCATCCTGACGGCCGCCGCCCAGTCCCCGAGTGTCGCGGCACAGTTCCCCCGCTACGTCCGTCTGTTCGGCGGTCGCCAGGGTGCGCGCAGCCTCCATTTCCTGGGGCTCCTGGCTTTCGTGGCGTTCATCATCGTGCACACGCTCATGGTCATCTACACCGGCTTCGCGCGGAACATGAGCGACATCACCCTTGGCCAGGATGCTCACGATCAGAACCTCGGGCTGGCCATTGGATTGGGCGTGATCGCCACGATCTTTGCGATTTATGCGCTCACGTCCTGGAGTTCGCGGCGCGCACCTCGCTTCTTTCAGCACGTCCTGGGAAGCGTCATTCGGCCGTTCACGCGCGCACTGGCGTTCCGTGCGCGGTCGCATCAGTCCTACCGGCCAGATGAGATCTCGCCGTACTTTCCTGTCAACGGAGTTCCACCGGTTTCAAACGACTACACAGACCTCCAGGTAGACGATTTCTTAGCCTGGCGACTCGAGATCAGCGGGCTCGTGGAGGTACCCGCCAGTCTCTCGATGGACGACATTCGCAGGCTGCCGGCGCAGACGCAGATCACGCAGCACCACTGCATCCAGGGCTGGTCGGCTATCGCCGGCTGGCGCGGGGTCCCGCTCAGCGCGGTGCTGGATGCCTGCCGACCGCTGCCCTCCGCTCGCTATCTGATCTTCCATTCTTACGGCCTAGACAGCACAGGTCGGCGTCGCTTCTACGAGTCGTTGGATCTCCGTTTGGCGCGCCATCCCCAGACGATCCTGGCGTACGAGATGAACTTCGAGCCGCTTCCCGTCGCCTACGGAGCTCCG
>JBBQEC010000230.1:0-3984 GCA_038320305.1 Candidatus Limnocylindrales bacterium
GTGACGTCCGGGATCGAGTTCAAGGGGTACACCGTTCATGCGAGCAAGGAGGAGCCACAGTACGAGATCAAGAGCGAGATGACCGACCACCTGGCGATGCACAAGGGCTCGGCGCTGACAAGGCTGCCGGACTGAGTCGCACGATCTTCACGGTCGGCCATTCGACGCGGACGATCGTCGACTTCGTCGCCCTGCTGCGGCAGGTCGACGTGGACCTGGTTGTGGACGTGCGCTCAATCCCGCGCTCGCGCGCGACCCCGCAATTCAACACCGACAC
The DNA here is from genome assembly GCA_038320305.1 of Candidatus Limnocylindrales bacterium. Lineage (GTDB taxonomy): Bacteria > Chloroflexota > Limnocylindria > Limnocylindrales > CSP1-4 > JALYGJ01. The sequence continues at coordinate 278 of JBBQEC010000230.1, forward strand.
CCTGCCGGGGTGTCTCGCCACCGAGGGCATCGGCTACCGACATCTGGCCGCCCTCGGCGGTCGGCGTCATCACCCCGGCGATGCGCGCCCGTCGACGAACACGTTCTGGCGCGTGGCGGCCTTTCGGGCCTATGCCGACTACGCCGAGACGACCGCCTTCCGTGGCGGCCTCGAGGAGTTGCTCGCGCTCTCCCTCGAGCATCGCTGCGCCATCATGTGCGCTGAGGCGGTGTGGTGGCGCTGCCATCGGCGGATCATCGCCGACTACCTGCTGGTTCGCGGCGTCCCGGTGGCGCACGTCATGGCGCTCGGTCGGGTGGCCCCGGCCACCGTCACCGCGGGCGCGGTCGTGATGGCGGACGGGACGCTGCGCTATCCGCGGCCCGAGGAGGGGAAGGGCCCCTTGGGGGCCGCGGCCACCGCCTGAACGAGCCGCGCAACGGTGACCTTGGCCCGGGTGGACTACTGACCGCGTCAGCGAGGTGACAGACCCCGGGCCGAGCTTGCCCGACGGCCGACGTATCCGGGGCTTGCCCAGCGTCCGGGACCGCCGTCAGCCGTGCGAAGGAGCGACGAGTGCCGACGACTCCTGACTGGGATCAAGGCGCGCCCCCGGTGGTGAGCGACCAGCTTCTTGCAGGTGACTAGATGCGGGCGCGATGTTCCGTCGCCTGCAGCGAGCTCCTCGGCTGGTCACTGTTCCGGCATGCCCACGTCCTGCAAGCGGCCGGCGATCCCGCTGCCTTCAGCAGCCGCACCCAGTGTCGCGTGATCACTAACGGGATGGACCCGTCCAGCACACCCTCTAGCCGCGACTGGTGTCGTGGCGATGTACCTCGGCGAGCGGGTCTCGCTGATGTGGGCCTCCGCGAACCGCGATCCGGCCGTGGTCCCTGAGCCCGATACGTTTCGTCCCGATCGCGGTCCGGAGGCCAACTCTGTCAGGGCCCTGAGCCTGCACTTGTCACCGCGGTAGATGGCGGGCCGGCTCTGCATCCCATCCCGGACATGTGCGGGGTCGAGGAGAACGAACGGCGGCCGGAGCCTGAGGAGGAATCGCCATTCCTGCCGCGCAGCGCGCATACTCGAAGATGCGGGCACGTGGACAGGCCCGACCGACCCTGACGAACCTCCGGACACCCCGGGGATCGATGGATCGGCACCGCTGTCCGGCCGCGGAGCGGTGAAGGGTGACTACCAACCAGTTGTTTGTCTTTCACGGTCGGCGCCATGAGCCCCGACGAGCCCTGAACGTGCCCGTCGGCGCACCCGACCGAGCGCTCGGCCGGGGCAACCTGCTCCTGATCGACCTTCCGACCGCCGATGCCGAGCACCTTCTTGGCCACTCGCTCCAGGTCAGGCTGGGCCGCAAAACAACCCTGATGACGCCAGGGAGTCCCGTCAACCACGTCTACTTCCCGGAGACCGGAGCGCTGTCTGAGTTCGTCCTGATGGCCGACGGATCCGCAATCGAGGTCGGCTTCATCGGCGCCGAAGGGATGGCGGGCTGGCCGGCCGTCTTCGGCAGCCAAGTCAGCGGGACCTGGGTCGTGTGCCAGACGAACGGCCTGTTCCTCCAGTTCGCGACGACCGAGTTTGCCGCGGAGGTCGACCGGAGCCCGGAGCTGCATCGGCGGCTGCATCACTATGCCGCCGCCGCCCTCGGTCAACGAGCGATCGCCGCCGCCTGCGATCGGCATCATGACGTCGTCGCCCGCTCCGCCCGCCACATCCTCGCCGCCCATGACCTCGGCGTCGACGACCAGCTGATGATCACGCACGAGTTCCTGGCACTGCGCCTCGGCGTCCAGCGTCCGACGGTGACGGTCGCCCTCACCGACCTTGAGAAACTCGGTGCAATCACGCATCGGCGAGGCCAGGTGACGGTCGTCGACCGGGCCAGACTCGAGCGGGTGGCGTGCGAGTGCTACTGGAGCATGCGGCGCGAGATCGGACGCCACCTGGACTGGTTGCCCGCGCTGACCCGGGCCTGGTTCTCCGATGTGAGCGAGCCTGCCTGAATGTAGTTCGACGCCCGCCGCGGGCTCGAGCCATAACCGTCAGGATGCAGAACGCGATGCCTGGCGACCGGCTCTGTCAGGTGGCGGACAGACCGTTCCCCGGGCGCCGGTCCATCGTTGTCCTCATCAAGGCACCGTCCCATGCGGCCGATGACTCGCCGATCGCACCACGTGGTCGAAGCCAATCTCCTGGCCGGAGGACAGGCTCGTTCGAAGATAGAGGCTAAGCCATGCGACTGGGCTACAGGGCGGGCCTGCCCGAGGCGCGTCGAGCGATGCAGGGACTCGCGAGACTTGACCTGCGCCCTGCACGACCAAATGTCTCGAGCCGCCGTCACGAGCCAGGGGCGGTCAAGTCAGGCTTCGCACCGAGCGCACGGGAGCAGCTCCTGGTCGCCGTCTCGTCAATCGCGGCGCGGTGACATATGAGGCACTGTCACATGCTGAACCAGACCGATCAGGAAGCCGCTGCGGCCATCCTGGTACATCACGTAGAGCTGCTTGACGGACTGCGAGCGTGCGTCCAGGGAGTTCAGACCACCGTCCGAGGAGGCGTGGATCATGCGGGGACCCTGCGCGACCTCATCGACTACCTCGAGCGGGAGGTGCTGCCGCACGCCGCAGCAGAAGAGCGGGCACTCTACCCGGCCGGCGAGACTGGCAGGACCACGCTGCTGGTCCGCGCGATGCTCGATGAGCATCGAAACTTCGTGGCGCAGGTGATGGCCTTGAAGGCGACCACCGACGCGATCGACGCGGTGGCCACGGCAAGCGTGATCCTGGCGCTGTTCAAGTCCCACTTGTCGAAGGAGAACGATCTGCTGGTTCCGGCCCTCGTCGCGGATCCACACGTCTCGCTCAGCGAGCTGCTCGGCGGCATGCACGAGCTAGTCGGTTAGACGGAAGGCCGAACCGATGATGACCACGACCAGGACTCCTGACTGGGACCCGTGGACTCCGCCGGTCCTCGACGATCAACGGCACGCGTATGACGACATGCGAAGGCGCTGTCCGGTGGCGTATAGCGACCTTCTTGGCTGGTCGCTGTTCCGCTACTACGATGTCCTACGCGCCGTCGAGGATCCGAGCGCCTTCAGCAGCGTCACGAAGCGTCACGCGATTCCGAACGGGCTGGATGCCCGGAGCACACCGCCTACCGCCGGCTGCTGGAGCGCTCGAGCCAAGGGCGCAGCAGATCGCAGCCGGGCTTTTGGAGCCGCTGCTCGCGCGTGGTGCAGGCGAACTCGTCTCGGAGTTCGCTGAACCGTTCGCCATGCAGGCGTTGTGCGAGCTCGCCGGTTGGCCTCACGAGGATTGGCAGCAGTTGGCCAAAGGGATCCGCGCCAGCCAGAGTGCTTCCTTCACGAAGGACGCTCATACCGGAGCGGTCGCAGCCGGCGCGTTCGTCGGCTACGTCCAGGGTGTCCTCGCGGCGCATCGTGCCGCGCCTGCCGAGCATGCCGTTGGGCTGACGGCTGCTCTGCTTGAATGCTCCGTAACGAAGGCACATTCAGCATCAAGCGGCGTCCCAGCTCAAGGTGTCGGGCTCGAAGGGGTTCTCACGGCGTATCAGTGACCTTGGGCGGTCACATGTTGGACAACATCGGCCTGTTCGGCGACCGACTGCATCTTCCGTGGTTCGCGGCCGCTACCGAGCTGGACGGGCGTGCCGTCGTAGACGTATCT
>JBBQEC010000231.1:0-3977 GCA_038320305.1 Candidatus Limnocylindrales bacterium
CTGGTGCACGATCAGGTCGACGGCCGATGCGATCTGCTCCCGAATGGCCCGCAGCGGCAGATCCATGCCTGCCATGAGCACCATCGTCTCGAGACGGGCGAGCATGTCGCGCGGTGTGTTGGCGTGGCCGGTCGACATCGAGCCGTCATGGCCGGTATTCATCGCCTGCAGCATGTCGAGTGCCTCGCCTGAGCGGCACTCTCCGACGACGATGCGGTCCGGCCGCATGCGCAGCGCGTTCCGTACGAGCTCGCGGATGGGAACGGCGCCCTTGCCCTCGATGTTCGACGGCCGCGCCTCGTGCGTGTTGACGTGCTCCTGGCGCAGCTGGAGCTCGGCGGCGTCCTCGATCGTCACGATCCGCTCGTCGTCGGGGATGAACGACGAGAGGATGTTGAGCATGGTGGTCTTGCCGGAGCCGGTGCCACCGGCCACGAAGATGTTGAGGCGTGCCTTCACGCAGGCCTCCAGGAACTCGAACATCTCCGGCGTGGCGGTGCCGAAGCGAATGAGGTCCTCGACCGTGAACGGCGTGGCCGAGAACTTTCGAATGGAGATCACCGGTCCGTCCAGTGACAGCGGCGGGATGATCGCGTTGACGCGCGAGCCATCGGCCAGGCGGGCGTCCACCATCGGGCTCGATTCGTCGACGCGCCGGCCGATGGGAGCGATGATGCGCTGGATGATCTTCATCACGTGCTCGTCGTTCTGGAAGGTCACGTTCGTCATTTCCAGACGCCCCTCGCGCTCGATGTAGATCTGCTGCGGGCCGTTGACCATCACTTCAGTGATCGTCTCGTCGCGGAGCAGTGGCTCGAGCGGGCCGAGGCCCAGGATCTCGTCGGTGATCTGCTCGAGCATGCGCACGCGCTCGGCCCGGGTCAGGGCGAGGCCTTCCTCGTCGGCGATCTTGCCGAACAGATCCTCGATCTGGCGGCGGACCTCCACCTGGTTCGTCAGGTCCAGCTTCGGGTCGAGCTCGTTGATGAGTCGGTTCTGAACGCGGAACTTCGCCTCGCGGAATGACTCGCGCGCCGGCATGCTGCCCAGGAACGGGCGGTTGGGGGACGGCGGCGCGGACGGCGGCGTCATGCCGTTAGAGCTGCCGGGCCGCTGCTCGGGGCTGGGGGTCGTCGCCGGAACCGTGGGTGCTGCCGGCGCCTCACCCTCTCCCGCGGGTCGGTTGACTCGCTCGATTCGCTTCAGTAGTGACATCTGGGTGGTTCCTTCCCCTTAGCGGCGTGCGAAGAGTCCGCGCTTGGATGCTTTTTCGGTTGACTTGTTGGTGGCGGGCTCTCCCGCGAGCGTCCGGGCAAGCTTTGCGATATCGCGCGACAGCGCGCCATCCGGATGGGATACGACGAATGGCACGCCGCGATTCACTGCGAGGACCGCCAGGCGGCCGTCGGAGACGATGGTGCCGTCAATCGAGCGGCGAATGGAGGCTTCGACGTCGCCGATGCGGATGCCCTGGGCTGTGTCGGATCGGTTGATGACCAGCCGGATCTTGGACCGATCGTACTCGAGCTGATCGGCGACCTCCAGGAAGAGTCGGACGTTCTTGATGGTCGTGATCTCGAGCGCCGAGAGGACCACGATCTGGTCGGCCATATCCATGACCGCCAGCGAGTGGTCGTTCAACGCCGATGGCAGATCGACGATAACAACGTCGTGGGTCGATTTCAGATGATCCAGCATCTTGCGCAGATAGGCCGGCGTGACGAGGTCGGCGCCCTCAGGCGATGGCGGCGCGAGGAGGACGCGGATGCCGGTCGAGTGGTCGATGACCACCGAGTTGATGATGTCGCCGTCCGGCTCGCCGCCGCCGATTGCGTCGAGCATGGACCGGTTCTTCGGATTCAGGTTGAGCAGCACTCCCACGTCACCGAACTGCAGGTTGGCGTCGACCAGGCAGACGCGGCCGCCGGTCTCCTTCTGCATGGCGAGCGCGAGGTTGGTGGCAATGGTGGTCCGACCGGCCCCGCCCTTCGGTGAGAAGACGGCGATGAGCTGATGGTCTTCAGGGTTGTCGGATGCGGCCGGCCCACTGGGTCCCGGTGGGATGACGACCTGCAACTGCTCGCGGCGTCCGAGCTCCTTGGCGTAGACGCTCTGGATGGTTGTGCTGAACTCGTCAGCGGAGAAGGGCTTGACCAGGAACTCTCGGGCACCGGCGGCGATCGCTCGCCGCAACTGCTCGGCCTCACCGTGCACGCTCATCATGATGATTGGAGAGGCGGGCAGCCGCTGCGAGATGATCTCGGCCGCGGCCACGCCGTCCATCCCCGGCATGTTGATGTCCATGACGATGACGTCCGGCCGCAGCTCCATGGTCAGGCGGATCGCCTCCTCACCAGAGCCGGCGGTTCCGATCACGTCGATCTGCTGATCGAAGCCGAGCAGCTTCGTCAGGTGATCGCGCGTCTCCGGAATGTCGTCGACGATGAGGACTTTGATCACGCTCTGGGCTCCAGATCTATGGTTGGGAAGCTACGGCGCCAGGCTCGGACCGGCGGCCTCGACGATCCCGGGGATCGGCAGGCCGAAGTCCTTCACCAAGCTGTCGATCGTCACGCCCTTGGTGGTTTCGTCAGCGGTGTCCTTCGTGGCACGAATGGTGACAGTCAGAGCACCTCGTTCGGCCTGGTCGCGCTGGGCGAACTTCACCAGCTCCGCGTCCTGATCGGTTCCGGCAAAGACGATGATCACGCTCTCATTCAGCGCCGCTGGCGCTGTACCTTCCGTGCCCGGGCTCGGCGTGGCTGCCGATTGCTGTGCTCGAGATTGGCTGACATACAGCACCCGCTTGCGTTGAAGGACAGTCTTGACGGTTCGGGCGTTTGTCAAGCCAGCAACCGGCTCGAAGCGGGGATTTGCGGCTGTTGAATCAGAGGCCGGCTGAAGCACCTGGACGTCCTGTGAAAGTAAGACATCGATGATGTCTCCAGGCTCCACGAGGAAGTCGATGCCGGTTGTGCGATCGAGCTGTAGCGTGACTGCCTTCTCGCCCGGCTTCAGGTTGGCCGAGATGTCCACGACCAATGTTCCTGTGCCAAACGTCTCTTTGTTGACCTGGGCCTGTGCGGGAACAGCAACGAGGGCGGGCCGACCACCGACCTGCGATGGATCAGTCAGTGCGCCGCCGGACACGGCGGTTGGGTCAACGTCTTTGACTTCGACCATGTCTGGCGTCACGGCAGTGCCGATGTCGATGTTCTGCTTGGCGACCAGGACCTTCGTCGTCAGCGCCTGTGCCTGACCAGACTGGGACCCATTGTTGAGAAGGATCACGATGCCGACGAATGCCAGGACGGCGAGCAGCACGCCAACCAGGATGACCAGGCGATTGGATCGCTTCACAGATATACCCCTTGAGCTCGGATGAGTGATCGATAAGGCGAGGAAATTCGCGGCCGTTGTGACTGCGGTCAACAGTCTAGGTGGTGTGTCCATACCCGATCGAGTGGACTTGTGGCCTATCCGTTGGCAGTACTCGCGCGGCGCCGAGACAAGAGCAGACCCCCGGGCTTACGCCGCGGGGGTCGTCTTCGTTCGCGTGGCCTGGTTAGCTTTCGAGGCTTGTTCCAACGTTCTGGAAGATGCGGCTCACGATGGGGCCATGGTTTCCGTGAGACCTCGTTTGTAGTCCTAGATAGCGCAGACCCCCGGGGCGGAATGCCCTGGGGGTCTGCATTCGTGTCGGTCCAGGTTAGGTCTGGAGGCTAGTGCCGACGTTCTGGAAGATGCGGCTCACGATGGGGCCAAGGAAGATCAGGGCAACGATCACGATGATCGCGATGAGCGCGAGCAGAAGCCCGTACTCAACAAGTGTCTGGCCTTCCTCGTCGTCGTTCCGGAACTTTGCGAGAAGATTGCTGATGTACGTATTGACGATCTGAAGCATGTCTTGCGGTACCTCCTTTCCTCGAGGATTTGTTTCGGAGCGTAAGCACCGATCCACTCTGGCGAAATGGCCC
>JBBQEC010000232.1:0-3976 GCA_038320305.1 Candidatus Limnocylindrales bacterium
AGTCGATCGTTCTCGGCGCGCGAGCGGACCGTGAGTCGGAGATGACCACGCAGAGGATTGGCCGGTCCGAAGGTGCGCGGGACGATGCCCGCGTGAAGGAGGGCATCGGTGGCGCGCTCTGCGGTGGCATGATCACCGATGCGCACGAGGACGAAGTTCGTGATGCCCGGCGTAACCATCCAGCCGAAAGTGTTGAGCTGCGTCGAGAGCCACTCGCGCTCGGCCGAAAGGGCGCGGACGTTGTCGAGCGCGTACTCCGGTGACTGCAGCGCGCGGGCGGAGACGTGGGCTGAGACAGTGGAGATGGAGCCTGGCGGGCGGACCCTTCCGAGCCGCTCGATAACCGACCGACTACCAACTGCGTATCCAACTCGGATACCCGCGAGGGCAAACGCCTTCGAGACCGTGCGCACGGCGAGCAGGTGCGGATAGCGGTGGCGCCACGGAACCACGGTCGCGCCTCCGTACTCGAAATAGGCCTCGTCGACGACGATCAGGGGCGGGGAGGGGAGCTCGGCCGCGCCGGCCAGGATTGCCTCGATGTTTCCGACCGGTTCGGCGCGTCCGGTCGGGTTGTTCGGCGAGCACAGCCACACCACGCCTGCATCGGCGAGGCGCGCGGTCATGGCCGGCACGTCCAGGGCAAAGCCATCGTCCGCGCCAAGGCGTGGCACGGCCGCGATGCGCGCGGCGCGTTGCGAGGTCAGCACGCCGTACATGGGGTACGTGGGGATAGGCACGAGCGCAGTCGCGCCAGCCGTCAGAAACGCCTTGGCCACGAGGTCGAGGATCTCATCCGCGCCGGCGCCGACAACGATCTCGCTCGGATCGACGCCCGTGTAAGCCGCTGCCGCCGCCGTCAGCTCTTCGTAGGCTGAGTCCGGATATTCGTTGAGCGTCGGCTCGAAAGGATCTGTCAGAGCCTGCGCAACGAACGGCGGCGGGAGCGGCGAAGTGTTCGTGTCGAAGCGCAGCACGTCCTCAGGCCGTAGGCCGTAGCGAGCCGCGATCGCGGCATTCGACGGCTCCCACGTGTAAACCTGCGACCCCGCTACCGGTTGGTGTGACAGGGTCACAGCCTTCGGCTGCTCGGTCATCGGTCGATTGGACGATCGGCGTCCATCGTTCCAAGATCAGGCATGTTCTTCCGGGCGTTTGGCCGAAGTGCGTCCAAAGGAACCAAAATGGCGGGTTTGGCACTGAACGGTGGACGGTTGTTGTCCATGCGGCCGATTTCCGACACCCATTGCGTGCACGGCAGCCCTAGGAGTGGGCCGTGGCCTCGTCCTTCTTGTGCTGCTCGATGATCTTCTGCGCGACGTGTGCCGGGACTTCCTCGTAGTCGGCGAGCGTGGCCGTGAACGATCCGCGCCCGGCAGACATCGAGCGCAGCTCCGTCGCGTACGTGAACAGCTCAGATTGCGGCACGTGCGCGCGCACTACCTGCATCCCGTCAGCCGTGTCCATGCCGAGCACGCGTCCGCGTCGGGTGTTCAGGTCGCGGTTGACGTCGCCCATGTATTCCTCGGGGACGCGCACCGCGACGTCCATGATCGGCTCGAGCAGCACCGGGGATGACTCCTGGATGCCCTTGCGCGTGGCCAGCTGGCCGGCCAGTCGGAACGAGAGCTCGTCAGAGTCGACTGGGTGGAACGATCCGTCGTAAAGCGTGGCCTTGAAGTCGATGACCGGGTAGCCGGCGACCGGCCCCTTGTCGGCGACGTCGTGAACGCCCTTTTCGATGCCCGACCAGAACTGGCGCGGTACAGAGCCACCGACGACGTGGGTCTCGAACGTGACGCCGTTGCCCGGATTCGGCTCGATCTCGATCCAGACGTGCCCGAACTGGCCGCGGCCGCCGGTCTGCTTCTTGTGCCGGCCCTCGGCCTGGGTCTTCGTCCGGATCGTCTCGCGATAGGGGATACGCGGCGCGTGCGTGATGACGGCCGCGCCGAACTTGCGCTTGAGACGCTCGACAATAACCGCGACGTGTGACTCGCCCTGAGCCCACAGGAGCTGCTCGCCGGTCTCACCCTGGCGTTCGACGCGGACGCTCGGGTCTTCCTCGATCAGGCGCGTGAGGGCAGCGCCCATCTTGTCCAGGTCTGCTTTCGTCTGCGGCTCGATGGCGACGGGCAGGGTTGGCTCAGGAAAGTCAATCGGGGCCATCCTGAACGGCTTGTCCTGCAGCGACAGCACGTCGCCGGTGTGCGTGTTGACGAGCTTCGCGACGGCGCCGATCTCGCCCGCGGAGATCACACCAACAGGCTCCGACTCCTTGCCCTTGACGCGCAGCACCTGACCAATGCGCTCTTCTTCTCCGCGCTCCGCGTTCCAGACGTGGTCGTGCGACGCGATCTTGCCGCTGAAGACTCGGAAAAACGTCAGCCGGCCCACGAACGGGTCAGCAGTTGTCTTGAATACACGCGCCAGCAGTGGTCCGCTCGCATCCTGGGCAACCTCGACGTCCTTGCCGGAACCGTCAGTGGCGTGGACGGGCTTCTCCTCATCAGGTGAAGGGAAGTAGCGAATGATCGCGTCGAGCAGTCCATCGACGCCGATGTCGCGCTGGGCCGAGACGACCATCACCGGTGCGAGGATCGAATCGCGCACGCCACGATGCAGGCATCCCTCCAGCTCCTGGTCGGTGATCTCCTCACCTTCGAGATACTTCGTCAGCACGTCATCGTCTGCTTCTGCAGCGGCCTCAAGGAGCTGATCGCGGCGACGCGCCACCTCCTCCTCGAGCTCCGCTGGGATCGCGGTCTCGGACTTCTTGCCGTCTTGCCAGACGAATGCCTTGCGATGGACGAGATCGACGTAGCCCTGAAATGAGTCGGCCTTGCCGATCGCCAGATGAAGTGGCGCAATCTTGTTGCCGAAGGCGGCGCGCAACGCGTCGAGAGCGGCTGTTGGGTCGGCGTTCTCACGCTCGCACCGGGTGAGGACGAAGATCCCGGCCGTGCCATGCTCACGGCCAAGGCCGATTGCTCGTTCCGTGCCTGCCTCTACCCCACCGGAGGCGTCCATGGTGAAGATCGCAGCATCGACAGCCTCGAAGCCCTCGACAACCTCACCGGCAAAGTCGGCGTAACCGGGCGTGTCGACGAGAGTGATCTCGTGGCCGTCGTACTCCATCGTCGCCACGCCCAGCGACAAGGATTGTTTGCGCTTGTGCTCCTCGGGCTCGAAATCGAGGACGGCCGTCTCATCGTCGACCTTGCCCAGCCGGTTGATCGCACCGGTTGCGTGCAGCAGGTGCTCGGCGAGCGTGGTCTTACCCGAGTCGGAGTGACCTGCGAGAACTACGTTCCGAAGGCGCGGCATCTCGACTGTGCTCATGGAGCCAGCATATAGAATCGCTGGCAATGTCCGGTCACTCAAAGTGGTCCCAGATCAAGCGCCAGAAGGGCGTCAATGACGCCAAGCGCGGGGCGGTGTTCACCAAGCTGGCACGCGAGATAACGATCTCCGCGCGCCAGGGCGGGGGAGATCCCGATGCCAATTACAGGCTGCGTCTGGCCATGGAAAAGGCACGCGCCGAGAACATGCCCGCCGACAACATCAAGCGCGCCATCGACAAGGCAGCTGGCGGCGCTGCCGCCGACCTATTCGAAGAGATCGTCTATGAGGGCTACGGCCCGGGCGGAGTGGCGTTCCTCGTTGAGGCCGCCACGGACAACAAGAACCGAACCGCGGCGGACGTGCGTGCCATGTTCACGAAAGCCGGCGGCCAACTCGCCGGTGCCGGGGCCGTGGCCTGGCAGTTCGAGCCACGCGGCATCGTTGCCATCACGATCGACGGCCACGATGCGGACGAGATCGCACTGGCGGCCATCGACGCCGGTGCCGATGACGTCGATGCGGAAGTGGATCCGATCGAGGTGGTGACGGATCCCACGAACCTCGAGGGATTGCGCAAGTCGCTTGAGGGCGCCGGTCTGCCAATCGAGGCGGCCGAGGTGATGATGGTCGC
>JBBQEC010000233.1:0-3972 GCA_038320305.1 Candidatus Limnocylindrales bacterium
GTCAGAGCCATGGTGAGCGCCATGACCAGGACGATCAGGCGGCTAAAGCGGGCGCCCCGCGTGGGAGTGTGGGCAGCGAAGGCGCCCTTAACGGCAATTGCCAATTCTGTCTCCTTCAACCGAGCTTTGGCTCCATGTCCAGGCTCGGTCGCTGGCGGTCGGGGTTCAGGGCGCGGCAGACGGACGTGTCAACAAGTGACGGGTGGAACTCAGCACGCTGGGGCGCGCCGGGGACCGTCTGTGCTATGGGGGGCCCGATACGTCTGGGGACGATCTGGCGGCCCGCTGCCTCTCCTGACGGCGGCCTGTTGTTTCTGCCTCACCAGCCTCTCTCGGTGAAGCGCGGGGAGTGTTACACAGTTGCAACCGTTTGCCAACCCCCCGCAGTGCCCTAGAAGGGCTTGAACACCATCAGCCAGAGGATCAGCAGCACCCCGCCCACGCCGATCGCGGCCAGCAGCTCGGGTTTGCCCGACGCGATGGCAGCGTCGAGGGTGGCCGGATTGATCTGGTAAGCCGGGTCGACGGCGCCGGTCTTGACGTTGACCCCCACGGCCGCACGGACGCGGTTCAGGTAGATCCGGCCCCACGGCGTCATGACGATGATGATGGCGATGGCCAGGACGAGTGAAACCCAGATCCAGTAGGTGCCGGTTGTCCACCAGCCCGCGCCGCCCTTGCCGGTAAAGCCCGCGACGATGCCCGCGACGAGCCACATGAGGGCGCCAACGGTCATGACCGTCATGCTGCGGCGCGATAGATCGACGAGTGTCCTTACCGCGGCCGGTTCACGCTCGGTGCGCAGTCGTAGCGCGACCGCGGCAGACACGCCGTGCGCCAGCAGGAACACGAGCACGCCGGCGACATGGATGAACACGATCCAGGTGTGCAAGTCAGTCACGCCTCACCCTCGCAGCTGTAGCTGTAGTCCCCCACCCTCTGGGGGTGGATCTTAGCCGCGCGCCTATGACGCGGCGACGGGATTTCTCGAGGCGTTACTCGGCGATGTAGGGCAGGTAATCAGGCCGCCACATGGCCTGGTCGACCGCGTCCGCGATTTGGTCGTCACGCAATTGCCGGCCGTAGCCGGAGTCGCGGAAATGGACGACCAGCGCTTCCGCAATCGTCCGCGCCACTGACCGGAGCGTGCTCACCGGCGGGTAGATCATGCCGTTGGCGAGCGGCGCGTCGGCGACCAGGCCGGCGAGCGTGCGCGCCGCGACCAGGAATGCCTCGTCCGTAACCTCGCGCGCCTGCGCGACGATTGCGCCCAGGCCAACGCCGGGGAAGATGAACACGTTGTTGGCCTGACCGATGGTGAGGCGGCGACCGCCCCACTCGACATCGCGGCTTGGTGAGCCGGTGGCCACGATCGCCCGGCCGTCGGTCCATTCGATGACGTCCTCAGCGCGCGCCTCGGCGTTCACGTCCGGGTTCGACAGGGGCAGGATGATCGGTTGGGGCGAGTAATCGGCGATGGCACGGATGAGCGTCTCGCTGAACGCGCCGGGCTTACCGGTCGTGCCGATCAGGATGCTGGGCTTGTGGACGCGCGCCACCGCGACGGGATCGTCCAGGTCGGCCGCCGTGAGGCCCGCCGCGAGGAAGCGGCCAGGGTCCGTGGCGTGAGGTAGCTGATCGTCGGCCACGTCGTCGCGCCCTGTGTGAACGAGGCCGCGACTGTTGAACATGACCATCGCCTGGCGCGCCTCGTCGGCGGTCGCTCCCTCAGAGATGAGCTGGCGTGTCACGGAACGGGCGATGCCTATTCCGGCCGCGCCTGCGCCGATGAACATGAACCGCTCGCCGCGCAACCCACCCTTGGCGCGCCGCGCCGCGAGCAGGCCGCCCAGCACGACGGCGCCGGTGCCCTGGATGTCGTCGTTGAAGCACGGCAGGCGGTGGCGGTAGCGATCGAGGATGCGCAGCGCGTTGTGCTGCTTGAAGTCTTCCCACTGGAGGAGTGCCGCCGGAAAGACGGACTTGACCGCCTCGACAAACGCTTCCAGGAACTCGTCGTACTCATGGCCGCGCAAGCGCGGCGCGCGATAGCCAAGGTAGAGCGGGTCGTCGCGCAACTCGGCGCGGTCCGTGCCCACATCGAGCGAGACAGGCAGCGTCCACGCCGGGTACAACCCGGCGGCGGCGGTATACAGCGAAAGCTTGCCGACGGGGATGCCCATGCCGCCGGCGCCCTGGTCGCCCAGGCCCAGGATGCGCTCGTTGTCCGTGACCACGATCAGGCGCACGTCGCCATCCGCGGCGTCACGCAGGACGCGCTCCATCCGGTCCACGTCGTCGGGCGTCAGCCAGACGCCGCGCGGCCTGCGCATGATGTGGCTGAACTGCTGGCACGCGCGGCCCACGGTGGGCGTGTAGACGACCGGCACGAACTCTTCAAGGTTCTCCGTCAGCAGCCGGTAGAACAGCGTCTCATTGCGGTCCTGTAGCGCGGCCAGGCCGATGTACTGCTCAAGGTCATCGGCCTTGCGCCGGACGTGCTCGAGCTCCAGGTCGACCTGCTCGGTGATCGAAGTGATGCGCGGCGGCAGTAGGCCGCGCAAACCCAGTGCGTCGCGCTCGGCGTCAGTAAACGCGGTGTCCTTGTTGAGCAGGCGATGGCCTATCAGGGCGCGCCCGCGGTGGCGAACGATCGTCTCGCCGCGCGGCGCGATCAGCTCAGTTGAGGACTCGGGCGGGGCCATAAGGGTGTCGACCATGCACCGACTCTCCGCCGCGGCCGGCACGGCGGGCTAGGGCCGTTTGGCACCGCTCCGGGCGTCGAACGGCCGATGCGCGGCACTACCGGTGGGGCACAGGCTTGCCTCTCATATACGGAGGACGAGATGCAGCCAACCCACTCAGGCCCGACGCGCGTCGTGATCATGGGCGCCGCCGGTCGTGATTTCCACGACTTCAACGTGGTCTACCGCAACGATCCGGGGTTTGAAGTGGTCGCGTTCACCGCGACCCAGATCCCGGGCATCGCCGATCGGACCTATCCCGCGGAGCTCGCTGGCCCGCTCTATCCCGCCGGCATCCCGATCAGGCCGGAAGGGGAGCTTGAGCAGATCGTGCGCGATCAGTCGGTCGATCTCGTCGTCTTCGCTTACAGCGACACCAGCCACGCGACCGTCATGCACGCCGCTTCGCGGGCAATGGCCGCGGGCGCGTCGTTCGAGCTGCTTGGCCCGCGCCAGACGATGCTCACCTCGACTCGACCTCTCGTGGCGATCTGCGCCACGCGAACTGGTTCAGGCAAGAGCCAGACGACCCGCGCCGTCGCGGCGATCCTCGCCGAACGCGGCCTGGAGCCGGTCGTCATTCGCCATCCCATGCCCTACGGCGACCTCGTGGCGCAGCGCGTCCAGCGCTATGCGACCCACGATGACCTGGCGCGCTATGAAACGACGATCGAGGAGCGCGAGGAGTACGAGCCGCACCTCGACGCGGGCCGGATCGTGTACGCCGGCGTCGACTACGGCGACATCCTCGCCCAGGCCGACGAAGAGGCCGACGTCATCCTGTGGGACGGCGGCAACAACGACTTCCCGTTCTACAAGCCCGACCTCTTCATCACCGTCGTCGACCCCCTCCGACCAAACGCCCAGCGCGAGTACCACCCGGGCGAGCTCAACGTGCGTATGGCCGACGTCCTGGTGATCAACAAGATCGACAGTGCGTCAGCCGAAGCGGTTGCCGCGGTGGAGGCTGACCTGCGCGAGATGAACCCGCGCGCGTCGATCATCCGTGCCGAATCCGAGTTGACGCTCGTCGGCGAGCCCATCGCGGGCAAGCGCGTCGTGGTCATCGAGGATGGACCCACGCTCACCCACGGCGAGATGACATTCGGCGCCGGCGTCGTCGCCGCACGGCGATTTGGCGCCGCGCAACTCGTCGATCCTGAGCCGGTCGCCGTTGGCTCGATTCGCGACATCCTGGCCAAGTACCCCAAGCTCGAGCCGCTGGTGC
>JBBQEC010000234.1:0-3957 GCA_038320305.1 Candidatus Limnocylindrales bacterium
CACGCCGATGCCGCGACGACCGCGCACGCCTGAGCTCAGCCAGCCGCTGTTTGGCAGCGAGCCGGCCGCGGATGCACCGCTCGCCGCCCGGATGCGGCCGCGCACCCTCGACGAGTTCGTCGGCCAGGAGCACCTGATCGGGCCCGAAGGAGCGCTGACGAAGGTCGTTCGTCCCGGCTACCTGCCCTCGATGGTGCTATGGGGACCGCCCGGCTCGGGCAAGACGACCCTGGCGCGGCTGCTGGCCGATCGTGCCGGCGGCACCTGGCGCCAGCTCTCGGCGGTGACCAGCGGTGTGGCCGACGTGCGCTCACTGGTCGCCGAGGCGAAGGCGCTGCGCGAGGCCGGCGGACGGACCGTCGCCTTCATCGATGAGCTGCATCGGTTCAACAAGAGCCAGCAGGACGCGCTGCTGCCGCACGTCGAGGATGGCACCATCACGCTCATCGGCGCCACGACCGAGAACCCGTATTACGAGATCAACTCGCCGCTTCTGTCGCGGCTGCGGGTCTACCGGCTCGAGCCGCTGTCGGCGGAGGCGCTGCAGTCGATCGTCGAGCACGCATTGACCGATACGCGCGGCCTGGCCGGCCGCGTCTTGCTGAACGGCGAGGCGATGGCGGTGCTCGTCGACCTGTCAGGCGGTGACGCCCGACAGGCGCTCAACATTCTCGAGTCGGCAGCTTGGGTGACCGATGCGCCCGATGCCGCGGCGATCTCCGAGGCCGGGCAGCAGCGGCTGCTGGCCTACGATCGGGTGGGGGATCAGCATTACGAGGCGGCGTCGGCCTTCATCAAGTCGATGCGCGGCAATGACCCGGACGCGGCGCTGTACTGGTGCGCGTCGATGGTTGCCGCCGGCGAGGACCCGACCTTCATCGCGCGTCGCATCGTGATCGCCGCCTCCGAGGACGTCGGCAACGCCGACCCGCGGGCGCTGCAGGTCGCGGTGGCCGCCATGCAGGCAGTGGAGATGATCGGCCTGCCGGAGGCGCAGTACGCGCTGGCGCAGGCCATTGTCCATATTGCGTTAGCCCCGAAGTCGAACCGGTCCGGCGCCGCCTATTTCGCCGCCCTTGCCGACGTGGAGGAGAAGGGTCGCTTGCCGGTCCCGCTTCACCTCCGGCCGTCGGCGCATCGTCGGCTTGCGCGGGAGCACGGCTACGGGAAGGGATACCTGTACCCCCACGACTACGAGGACGCCGATGTCGAGCAGCAGTACCTCCCCGACGCGCTGGTTGGTCGCGTGTTCTACGAGCCGTCGGACCAGGGGCTGGAGATCCAGATCGGGGAACGGCTGGAGCGGCTTCGTCGACAGCGGCTGGGGGCGCGCAGGGTTGACAGAGGATCGAAGGAGTGAAGCACGGCAAAGAGATTGATGAGGCGCGCGCCGGCGACCCCTATTGGGTCGAGTGCGTCGGTGGGCCGTTCGACGGCCGGATGTTCCAACTGTCGTGGGACCGGCTCAAGCTTACGGATGGCCGCGTGGTTGTCGCACGAGGCTTCGTTGTGGAGGGCAGCACCGAGCGCCTGCCCGATGGCACCGTCCGCCGGGGAGGGGGACAGGGCCACTACGTCGAGGACGGCTGGGCGGACGAAAACTCGCGGTCGTTCGCATGACATGGCGTCACGATCCGGCGGACGAGGTCGAGGCGTAATCGCTCCGGCGGCGTAGCGGGATCACCGTCAGTCTCGGTAGCCAGACTCCAACCGCAGCAGCCTCACGAACTCGCGCCCGTACGGAGTCATGCGGCCACTGAGGTTCCCTGCCCCTGCGGCGGTCATTGTCCCCGACGGGTACGAACCGACGAGGTCAAAGCGGCTCAGCTCGTTCCACTGTCGCCGCGCCTCTTCGTTGGGCACGTCGGGCATCTTCCAGTCGAGCGTCGCGCTCACCCCGTGTGGCAGCACTGTGGACACGAACGAACATTGCATCGCGAAACCGAAGGGCGCTGTCGGGCCTGCACGAAGTACGGGCGCCGGTGACGGAGCTGCGAGACGTTTGAGCATCCCGAGAGGTAGGCCCGGAAGTCGCCATCTGCTCGCCTACAACCCTTGACTTCTTACGGCCACAGTGATTGCGGAGTACCGAGCTTTGAAAGCTCGAACGGGACTGCTAAGCTGACGGACGGAGCGCCGCTCAAGAAATCGCTGCTGATCGGGGCCGAAACGTACGTAACCCCGACGTTCTTCCCCAGTCGCTCGTCGTATGCCACGACGATGATTGAGGCATCGGTGTTCGCGCCCGCCGGTCCGCTGTGCGCTGACGGGAATGTCCCGACGACTTTGATGATTATCAGTGGATCTCCGGACTCCAGTTCCGGATTAGGATAGGCTGACTCCGGTGGCTCGGCCTCGACGTATCTCGCCACGGTCGTCTCCACGAAGGTCGCCGAGGTGACCTTTCCCAGGGGCTGCGACGACAACAGCGAGTCGAGGATCTGCTGTGCCTGAGTGGTCGCTGAGACACTTGAAGCCACGACGTGTCGCGACGCGCGCGGCAACCCCAGAACGGCGAGCGTGACGAGCGCAGCAACTAGAGTTGTGAGTATCAGCGCCAAAGGGCGCAGACTGAGCGTGGTCGAGCCGACGGTAACTCGTCGCGGAGGGTGCCGCCGGTTGGAGTTCCCTCCATCGACATTGTCGCCTGAAATACGCCGCCGAAAGCCGTCCATTACTAAGGCCCGACTCGTAGAAGTCGGCGCTCTCCCAAGCGAAACTCATGCTGTTGGAAAGCTTGGGTTGGCACTCGACTTCGCTATTGTAGTCTTCTCACGAGTGCCGTACGCCAGGCGGGCGAAGATGTCCCGAAGCGCACAATCTCGTCCACCTCAGGCCGCGAATCCCCGCCGGAGGATGCCCCAGATCGGTCGCGTGTTGGTCTTCGTGCTGTGTGCGACCTTCGCGCTTGCTCCTCAGCGTGCGCTCGCTAATACGACGCTGAATGATCCGTGTGGTGCCCGTTGTTATGCGATCATCACCCAAGGGGTGGACTTATTCGGTGGATCACTCACGCTGAGCAATGTCTCCTCCGCAACGGCGACAGAAGAAGACTTCTGTCAAATTCCATCCTCAAGCTCACACATCACCGTCGCAGATCTTTGGCTGATTACGCCGGCGCACCCGAGCGGACCGGAGTATCAGTCAATCAACTGGCAAGCAGAGTGGATCGAAACTGGGATAACCCGCGGTGCAGTTAACGGCGCGACCGTCCCGCTGTCGTTTTTCTGGGCTCGACAATACTGGTCGCCAAGCTACGGGAGGTATCTCTACAACGAGTACCTTCTATCCGGATCACCCTCCGGATTCGTCAACTACACTGCGAATATCCAATGGAAGACGACCGGTTCCTGGTCCGTATACCGAAGTGGCGTCGCTCAACGGACGGGCATCGCATCGCAACAAGGTCCCGGCAGCCACCAGGGGCTGGAGGCGGGTGCAGAGATGTCTACCAGTCAAGACCGCGATAGTGGAGAAGTGTCTCACTTGGCCGATGTCCAGAGCGGCACGACCCGGAATTATTGGTCTGGGTATGTGTACTACGCGCAGGGCGTATTTACGATTAGCCAAGACAGCACGCATCTGACCTTCCAGACAGCGTGCTAGGCTAAAGATCGTCCTGCCAGATCGTCGCGCCAGCCGGGCAAGTAACGATTCGAGCGGAAGACGGGGTAGACCCAGGATCAGCCGTCAGTTGAACATCCCGAGTTGATCCTTCCCGGAAATGGCATGTCGCTCTCATGACGTCGCTCGGTCCGCTCGGTCGTAGCCGAGGTGCAGGACCGCGGTCGCCTGTCGGTCCCGCTGCATCTGCGGCCATCGGCCCATCGCAGGTTGGCCAAGGAGCAGGGTTACGGCCGCGGCTATGTGTATCCGCACGACTTCGAGAATGCCGACGTCGATCAGCAGTACCTGCCCGATGCGCTCGCCGGGCGCGTCTTCTACGAGCCGTCGGAC
>JBBQEC010000235.1:0-3956 GCA_038320305.1 Candidatus Limnocylindrales bacterium
CAGCAGGCTGATCGCGCCCGGGGGGAAGTTGGCGCCGGTCATCGGCGGCGGCGCCCCAGTGGATGGCCCGATGCCATAGCTCTTGATCGGCTTCGGGCTGAATTGACCAGCCGCAGGGTAGAGCTTGGGGCCTTTGTCGTCGGTAACTTGGACGCGTGCGACCGAATAGATCGCGCCGTCAGATGTCGCGTTGGTCGTATCCCATTTGATGACCCGAGTGTTGTCGCGCATCCAAAAAGTTACCGAAAAGCCCTTCGTGTTCGAACTCTGCCCTTTGTAGATGCCGCTGGGCGGGTCGAACGAGGTCCTGGCGAAGGGATTTTTGATCGAGAAGGAATTGCAGGAAACCGCGTCCGCCACGTTGTCAGCTGAGGGAACGGCCACCGAGCTGCCAAAAACCAAGGACCAGGCGAGAGCGAGCGCGCCAAGGACGAGCACGAACGCGCGCCTGAGCTGTGCCCTGTTCGTCGAGATGTGCTGCGCTCTCAAAGCCCGTTGACCCTCACCGATGGAAACGGCGCGAATGTAACGTGCGGCGGCAGGACGCGCGAATAGCCAAGAGGTTGCGTCTGGCGACCGGTTTGTGCCCTTCCTGCGCTGGTACACTGCCGCCTTCCGACGCGCGCCATAAGCCGTAATCGATGCGCGTGGATTGGCTCAGGGAGGAGCTGTTGCCCGAGGAGGCGCGGGCGGTCCTGTGAGGCCGGCACGTAGCCAGCGAGGGCTCCCGGAGGCCGGGAGCGACCTACAGGGCCGGACTCTATCCCGCGCAGACCCGAGTTTCTGAGATGCCCGCGAACGTCATCTGCGGGCTCCAATGGGGCGATGAGGGCAAGGGCAAGGTCACCGACCTGCTCTCGGCAGACGTTTCACTTGTAGTTCGATACCAGGGCGGCGATAACGCAGGCCACACCGTGGTCATCGGTGACGAGACGTTCAAGCTCCATCTCGTGCCCAGCGGCGCCCTGCATCCGCACATCCAACCCATCATCGGCCCTGGAGTCGTCGTCAACCCGGGCACGTTGCTCGAGGAGATCGCGAAGCTCGAGGCGCGCGGCGTGGTGATGGACAAGCTGCGCGTCAGTGCGGCGGCACACGTGATCATGCCCTACCACGTGGCACTCGACGGCGCGCGCGAGGCGGCCGCCGGCGCCGGCATGATCGGCACGACCAAGCGCGGTATCGGCCCTGCATATGGCGACCGCGCCTGGCGCGTGGGCATTCGCATGGGCGATCTGCTTGACGCGGACCTCCTTCGTGACCGCCTGAAGGCTGCGTTGGCCGAAAAGAACGTGCTCCTCGAGCGCGCCTACGGCCTCCCTGCGTTCGAGTTCGAGCCGCTGTTCAGCGACGCCCTCTCCTGGGGCCAGCGCCTGGCACCCCTCATCACCGACACGACACGGATCGTCCAGGACGCCCTCCGGCGCGATGAGCTGGTCCTCCTTGAGGGCGCCCAGGGCACCCTGCTGGATCTGGACCACGGCACCTATCCGTACGTCACGTCGAGCAACCCCGTCGCCGGTGGGGCGTGCACCGGCGGCGGCGTGGGGCCGCTCCAGATCAGTCAGGTCATCGGTGTGCTCAAGGCGTACTCGACGCGCGTCGGGGCCGGGCCGCTGCCGACCGAGCTGTTCGATGAGGTGGGGGCACATCTCGTTGAGGCCGGACACGAATTTGGCACGACGACCGGCCGTCGGCGCCGTTGCGGATGGCTCGATTTTCTCCCGCTGCGCCACGCAGTTGAGGTCAACAGCGTCAGCAACATCGTCCTCAACAAGCTCGACATCCTGTCCGGTCTGCCAGAGGTCAAGGTCTGCGTTGGATACCGCGTCGATGGCAAGCTGATCGAGGAGTGGCCGTCGTCCGCGGCCGTGCTCGAGCGCGCCGAACCGGTCTACGACACATATGAAGGCTGGATGCAGGATCTGCGACCGTGCCGTTCGATCGATGAGCTGCCCACTGCGGCGCGGCGCTACGTGGCCGCGATCGAGTCGCGCGCCGGCGTCCCGATCACGCATATCAGCGTCGGGCCAGAGCGGACGCAAACGATTGCCGTCAACGGCGAACCCCTGATCGCGGCCACTGGCGGCGAGCGGTGACCGGCGCAGCTCCGCGGCGCATCCTCGTGGTCGGGGCTGGCGCGCGGCAGCACGCCTTGGCCTGGAAGCTGGCGCGCGAGTCGGGTGTTGAGGAGGTCATCGCGGCGCCGGGCAACCCGCTCATGTCGGACGTGGCGTCCCTGCGACCGGAGGTATCGGGCGACCATCTCGATGGGATCATCGCGCTGGCCAGGAACGAAGCTGTGGACCTGGTCGTGATCGGCCCCGAGGATCCACTCGTCGCCGGCATTGCCGATCGTTTGGCCGCGGCCAACATCGCGTGCTTTGGACCGACAGCGGCCGCAGCCAGGCTCGAGGGCAGCAAGGCGTTCGCGCGCGAGGTCTGTGACGCAGCGGGCGTGGCAATGGGCCGAGGCCAGGCATTCGACAACGCCGCAGGCGCCGTCGCCTATGCAGCCCAGCTCGGCGGACAGGTCGTGGTCAAGGCCGACGGCCTGGCCGCGGGCAAGGGCGTGGCCATGTGCCTGGACCTTGACGAGGCACAGGCCGCGATCGGCGAGTCGCTCATTGGTGGCCGTTTCGGGGCCGCAGGTCGGCGCGTGGTGGTTGAGGAGTGGCTCCGGGGTTGGGAAGCGAGCGTCTTCGCGCTGTGCGACGGGGAGCGGTACGCGCTGCTGCCCGCGGCGCGCGACCACAAGCGCGCCTTTGACGGAGACACGGGCCCGAATACCGGCGGCATGGGTGCTTTCTCGCCGCTCAACGACGTTGACGACGCAATGCTTGCCGAGACAGGCGAGTCCATCGTCGCTCCGATCCTGCGCGAGATGGCGCGCCGCGGCACTGCCTTCAGAGGCGTGTTGTTCTGCGGCCTGATGCTGACCACTGCCGGCCCGCGCGTACTCGAGTTCAATGTCCGCTTTGGCGATCCCGAGACGCAGGTTGTGCTGCCGCGACTCGATGCGCCGCTTGGCAAGCTCATGCTCGAGTGCGCCCAGGGCCGACTGTCGGCCACTGGCGTTCTACCGGTGGTGCCCGGGGCGACCGTCGGTGTTTTCCTCGCAGCCGCGGGCTACCCCGAGACGGCGCGCCGTGGTGATGCGATCACTGGCATCGAGGCGGCGCGCATGAGTGGCGCGCTGGTCTTTGGAGCGGCGGTGGCCCGGGACGCGGACGAGAGGCTGGTCACGGCCGGCGGTCGCGTGCTGACCGTGGTTGGCCGCGGAACGGACGTCGCCCAGGCTGCGGACGCGGCGTATGCGGCCGCGTCGCTCATCGAATACAACGGCAAGCTGTATCGGCGCGACATCGGCCGGCCGCTCATTGGAGCAGTCGCATGATCCCGCGCTACACGCAGCCTGACATGGGCGCTCTGTGGACGGACGAGGCGCACTTCGCGGCCATGCTGCGCGTCGAGATTGCGGCCCTGCGTGCGGTGGAGCGGCGTGGATTGGTGCCAGCGGGCGTGAGCGACGACGTAGCGACCAACGCTCGCATCGATGTCGAACGCATTGCCGAGCTCGAGCAGACGACCGACCACGATGTGATCGCATTTGTCAGCCAGGTCGCGGAGACCGTGGGAAGCAACGGCCGCTTCATCCATTACGGCCTCACGTCGAGCGACGTCGTCGACACGGCTCTCGCCCTCCAATGCGGAGCGTCGGCTGACCTGCTGCTGGCCGAAGTGGACGCTCTCATTGCCACGCTCGTGGCCAAGGCTCGAGAACACGCCGAGACGGTCATGATGGGCCGCACCCACTCAGTCCATGCCGAGCCGATCACCTTCGGTCTGAAGGTAGCGACCTGGGCCTTCGAGCTGCGCCGCGACCGCGATCGATTGGCAGCGGCAGCGCGCGATCTCGCGACGGGCAAGCTGTCCGGGGCAGTCGGGACCTACAG
>JBBQEC010000236.1:0-3937 GCA_038320305.1 Candidatus Limnocylindrales bacterium
GAGCGACGCACGGTTCTCGCCCTCCTTGGCCAGCAACCGATCGAGCACTACCTGGGCGGAGATTGACGCGTGGTCG
Source organism: Candidatus Limnocylindrales bacterium (assembly GCA_038320305.1). Taxonomy (GTDB): domain Bacteria; phylum Chloroflexota; class Limnocylindria; order Limnocylindrales; family CSP1-4; genus JALYGJ01. The sequence goes on from JBBQEC010000236.1 coordinate 77, forward strand.
ACACCGGGCACCCAAAGCGTCGGATAGCCCTGCATTCGCGCGCGTCTGATCATCGCGTCCTCGACGGTCGCGGTCAGCGCGTGGCCAACGTGAAGCCCGCCGGTGATGTTGGGCGGTGGCTGGGTGATCACGAATGGCGGGCGTGACCGATCGGCACGGCTGCCGGCGCCATCGGGCGCAAACACATCAGCATCCAGCCACTGCTGATAGATGCGTGGCTCGACGTCAGCCGGCCTGTATGCAGGCGGCATCTCTGTTGTGCTTTTCATAGTCGTCGGCATCTTGTCGGCGCCAGATCGGTCGCCACCGAATTTCCTCCGGATAACAAAGCGGCCCCGATCGTCCAGCGGACGAACGGGGTCGTGGTACCACCTGCTGGTTCGGCACCGGCCGTACCGCGGTCATCCCGCGATGATCTGGGTCGACACCCTCAGTGCGCGCTATCGGGCGCTCCCGCCACGGCTCACGGATGACGTTCGCGTCGTCGTGCCTGATCCGGCTTACAGCCAATGGCCGAAATCTCTGCACAGTCCGAGCGGCGCTACTGCTTCCGGTCGCTGCCGTGGGTGCCGAGTGTAGCATCGCCCGCATGTGCTTTGACCTTGATAGCCGACCCCCGATTTCTCCGATTGCCGGCGCCGCAGTGGACGGCGTGCGCACCGTTCTCAAGGCGGCCGATGCGACCGACTTCTCGGTTTTCAGCGCTACGCCCAACGCTCCGTCCGGCGCCGCGATCCTGATCCTGCCCGACGTTCGCGGACTGCACGCGTTCTACGAAGAGCTCGCGCTGCGCTTCGCGGAGGCCGGCGTCGAGGCAATCTCAGTCGACTACTTCGGTCGTACGGCTGGACTCGTGTCCGACGACAGCAGGGGCGAGGAATTTGACTACCAGGCACACATGGGCGAAGTCCAGTGGCCGTCGCTGCTCGCGGACATGCGCGCGGCAACAGCCGAGCTCCGTTCGCGAGCCGGGGTCCGCGCGGTCTTTGCCACGGGCTTCTGCTTCGGCGGCCGGCTGGCGTATGACGCCGGCACGCAGCCTGATCTCGACATGGCCGGCGTGATCGGCTTCTATGGCTGGCCCGGATCGGGCGCCGGACGCGGTGGCGTCCCTTCGCCGACCGACGACGCGGCCAAGTTCACGTGCCCGGTTCTGGGCCTGTTCGGCGCGGCCGATCAGGGCATTCCTCGGGAAGTCAGGGACCAATTCGAGCAGGCCCTCACGCAGGCCGGTGTCGAGCACGAGCTGGTCAGCTACCCAGGCGCGCCCCACTCGTTTTTCGACCGCAAGGCGGCCGAATTCAATGACGCTTCAAGCGACGCGTGGCGGCGCGTGCTCGAATTCGTTCGCGATCACACGCCCCAGGAGAACGCCGCGGCGGCCTAAGCCCCGAACGCCGCCATGATCTCCGCGTACGCGCCGAGCGCAGGGTCGGAGGATTTTTCCTCACGCACCTGGAGGCAGACGGTGTCGGCCCCAGCATCGAGATGGGCTTGAACGCGATTCACGATCGTGTCGATGTCGCCGATGGCCACGACCGCGTCGAGGACCTTGTCGCTGCCGTCGCTCGCAATGTCGTCGTCCGACCAGCCGAGGCGCCGAAGGTTGTTGGCGTAGTTGGGCAGCGCCAGATAGTGCTTCCCAAACGCGCGTGCGATGTCGAGTCCGGCCCTCCGATCGGTCGTGAGCACCGCGCTCTGCTCGACGATGAGCGCACCCTCGTCACCAAGGTGCCGCCGGGCGTAGGGCGTGTGCTCGAGCGGAACGAAGTAGGAATGCGCGCCATCTGCGCGTTGCGCCGACAGCTCGAGCATCTTTGGACCGAGCGCTGCCAGAACCAGGGGCACCGGAGTGGGCGGTGCCGGCGCCGCGAATGGGGCATCGGCCATGGCGTCGAGGTACTGCTTCATCTGAACTAGCGGATTGCCGTAGTCGCCGCCGCGCATCCTGACGCTCGGGGCGTGGCTCACGCCGATGCCGAGCACAAAGCGGTTTGGAAACTGCTCGCCCAGCGTCAGCGCTCCATTGGCCATGGCCATCGGGTCGCGAGCGTGGATGTTGGCGATCCCGGGCGCGATGATGGTGGTCTCGGTGGCATGCAGCAGAAGCGCCGAGTGAGCGATGACCTCTTTGCTGCCCAAGCTCTCCGGGATCCAGATCGCCGAATAGCCGAGGTCCTCGAGGCGGCGCGCGGCACCCCCCTCATCCGCTGCGGACATCCGCTGCAAGGCGAAGCTCCACGCGTTGAGCCGGCCGAGGAGCTTTGCCAGGTTGCGGCCGCCGTAGCCGCCAAGCCCGATCGCGCTCGATCGTGATTCGGTCACGAACGAATGATCGCAAACTCGTTGCCCAGACGTTCGATCGCCTGCGTGTTCGCGGTCGGAACCTGACTAGGGTTTGGGCAGCTTGCACCCCAGCTTGGTCAGGTCGAGCTCAGTGCCGGACAGGCACGTGTAGAAGATCCAGGTCTCCTGGCCGTAGCCGCGGTGCAGGTGGACCGTCGTCAGGCCGTGGCGGTTCTCTTCGCACGGATTGTCAAACGTGCATCGTTCCCCGTTCTCGTTGATCGTGTTGTTGATGCCTATCTCGAGCCGATTGGCGTCGAGCAACGGGCTGCCGGACGTTCCGCCGATGACCTGGCAGCCGCCATCTTCGTAACGCAGCGAGTTGCGCCACGTATACACGTCTTCGTGCAGCCGCCATGCAAACCCGCTCAGGTGGCAGTCGTACTCCGTCTGCCAGTAGCCGGAGATGATCGAGATCGGCTCGTCCTTGGGGTGCGGCTGCTCCTGAGCCAGCGTGATGGCATGGATACCGAACCGGTTGTTGAGCTGCTTATAGGTGAGGCCGAGCTGGTAGAGCGCGACGTCCGTCCTCGACATCGTCGCGTAGACCAGCCTGGTGGTGTCAACCGTGCCCGCAAACGAGCCGTTGGTCTTGAGCAGGTCGACACTTCGCACTGAAGGCTGATCGACGATCACCTGGTGCCGGCCCATCAGTTCGTAGCAGTGGCCGTTGGTCAGCATCAGCGCCGCGTCGCTGGGGGACGAACTCGACCAGCGAACGATGGCTCCCGAGCAATTCGACAACGCGACCGTGCCGTTGAAGTTGGCCGCGGGCGCTGCGAATACAGGAGTGCCGGCGAAGATAGCCATTGCCAGCAGGGCGGAACCGAAGGCAACTGAAAGTATTCGGTTCATGCGGTCCTTCTTGTCAGACTGAGATCGCCGTCAGGCTGACGTGCGCTCGATCAGCTCTGTGTAATTGTTCTCATCGAGGCCGCGGTCGACCTCTGCCTTGGTCAAGAGCAGTGGCGCGCGGCCGCTCCGGATGGTCTCTTCGGTGATGATGCACTTGCGCACATCGGTCCTCTCGGGGATGTCGAACATCACCTCGAGCAGCGCCTCCTCGACGATCGAGCGCAGCGCTCGTGCGCCCGTCTTTCGGTTCAACGCCAACTCCGCCGCGGCCTCTATCGCGCCGGGCGTGAAATGGAGCTCAACCTTGTCGAGCTGCAGGAACTTCTGGAACTGTCGGCCCACGGCGCCCTTGGGGTCCATCATCACGCGCATCAGGTCGTCGCGCGTCAGTGCTGCGAGCGACACGATGACCGGCAGCCGGCCGACGAACTCGGGGATGAGGCCGAACTTGAGCAGGTCTTCGGGCATCATCTGCTCGAGCACCTTGTCGCGCTCGAACTTGTCGATCTGAGCCTGCGAGCCGAAGCCCATCGTGCGCTTGCCGACGCGCTCCTCGACAATTTTTTCGAGGCCCTCGAACGCGCCACCGCATATGAACAGGATGTTGGCCGTGTCGATCTGGATGTAGTCCTGGTGCGGGTGCTTGCGGCCGCCCTGCGG
>JBBQEC010000237.1:0-3911 GCA_038320305.1 Candidatus Limnocylindrales bacterium
GCGGATCAGCCACTCATGCTGCGGCACGGCAGCCAAAATCAAGGGCGGCGGCAGCGGAATGTGCAAAAAGAAGCCGATGCGGTTCTTGCAGCCCATGGCGCGCAGTTCGGCCGCCATCGGGATCAGGCCGTCCAGTGCTCGTGATCGACCTCACCCTCGCATTCGACGCGGTCGTCCTTGCGCGCGGTGATTTCGCCAGTGGGCCTGATTCCAGCGCGCTGTCCGTCGACACAACCGGTCGCACTCTTCGACAGCTCGTCGATCAGTTCGGCGATGTGTCTCAGTCTCCGATCGCCGCAGTGAACGCCTGATGGCAGACCGAATCAACGTCGTGATCGTCGACGACATCTCTGAAACACGAGATCACCTGTCGAAGCTGCTGAGCTTCGAACCCGATATCAACGTGGCGGGCAGTGTCCCCTCAGGCCCAGAGGCAATCACGCTGGCCAGCGAAGGCAACGTCGACGTGGTCCTGCTCGATATCAATATGCCGGGCATGGACGGCATCGAGACGGCCGAGCAGCTCGCTGTTCGCGCGCCAGCGGCGTCGATCATCATGATGAGCGTCCAGGGCGAGCCAGATTATCTGCGTCGAGCGATGCTCGCCGGTGCACGTGAGTTCCTCGTCAAGCCCTTCAGCAGCGACGAGCTGGCAGCCTCCATCCGCCAGGTCTACCAGCGCGAGCGCCAGAAGCTCGATCGCGCCGCCGGTACCAGACAGCAGGCCCCCGCGGCGGGCCACTCGTCTGCCCCTCGCCACGGCCCAGGCAAGGTCGTCAGCTTCTTCTCGCCCAAAGGTGGCGTGGGACGAACCACGCTTGCGGTCAACTTCGCCGTCGCGGCCAAGACCGAGCTGGGCCTTCGCGTCGCCCTGGTCGACGGCGGTCTGCAGTTCGGTGACGTTGGCGTGCTGCTCAACCTGAACCCGAAGAACCAATCGATCGCCGACGTCGCGCGCGAGATGGCCACTGGCGATCTGGGGACTCTCGAGACGACGATGGTCGAGCATTCGACCGGCGTTCGAGTGCTCATGGCGCCGCCCAGTCCAGAGATGGCCGAGCTCGTCACGCCGGATCACCTGATTAAGATCGTCGGCGAGCTGCGCGCGACATACGACCTCGTGGTTATCGACTCGTCACCGCTGCTACAGGACGTGACCCTTGCCTTCCTCGATCAGTCCGACATCGTCCTCGCCGTACTCACGCTCGAGATCACGAACATCAAGAACATGCGCCAATTCCTGGCGCTGACCGACCAGCTCGGCTATCCGGACGACAAAGTCCAACTTCTGCTGAACCGCGCCGACTCCGGCTACGGCATCCGTCAACAGGACGTCGAGAGCTCGATCGGTCGGAAGATCTCGCACAGCGTTGTCTCTGACGGTCGAACGGTCGTCTACGCGCTCAATCGTGGAGTTCCATTCGTCGTTGCCGCGCGTCAGACACGCGTCAGCGAAGACATCATCCGAATCGCCAAGGCCGTGCTCGAGGGTGAGGCAGAGGTGGCACCCGAGATTGCCCTGAGGGCAGCCCCAAAGAAGAGCCTTTTTCAGTGGCGCGCCCACTGACGTAGGAGGGATTCATTTAAATGTCGCTTTTGCGCAGAATTGAAAGTGCCCGACCGGCGTCCGAGCTGGGAGCCATCCCAGCGCCTGCCGCCACGAATGCACCGACCGGTACGCTCTCGTCGAGCCAGATGCCGGCGACCCTGCCACCCGTTCCAGCAACAACCGGTGGCAATGCCACGGGCGGTGGTGGAGCGTCGACTGGCAGGATGCTCGCCCAGGTTCCGTTGCGCGAATCGTTCCGAGACGCCAAGTTCCGCATTCAGCAGCGGGTAATCCAAGATCTGGACCCCAAGCTTGACTTGTCCAACCAGGTCGAGGTGCGGCGCGAGATCGACGAAGCGTTCGGTCGCGCTCTAGACGCAGAGGGACTCGCGCTCACCCGCGCCGAGCGCACGCGCATGCTCGAGCAGATCACCGACGAGATCATCGGTCTCGGCCCGCTCGAGCCGATGCTGCGTGACGAGACCATCACTGAAATCATGGTCAACGGACCTCGCCAGGTTTTCATCGAGCGTGGCGGCAAGATCGAGCTGACCAACATCACGTTCCAGAACGACGAGCACGTGATGCGCATCATCGATCGCATCATTGCCCCGATCGGCCGGCGCGTCGACGAGTCGTCACCAATGGTTGACGCTCGTCTCGTCGACGGCTCGCGCGTCAATGTGATTATTCCGCCGATCAGCCTCGTTGGCCCGGTGATCACCATCCGAAAGTTCGCTTCAACGCCGATGACGACGGATGACCTCATCCGTTACGGAACGGCGACGCCGGAGATGTTCGACTTCCTGCGTGCGTGCGTCGAGGCGCGGTTGAACATCTTCGTCTCGGGCGGCACCGGTTCCGGTAAGACAACGATGCTCAACATCCTCTCATCGTTCATTCCAAGCGATGAACGGATCGTGACCGTCGAGGACGCGGCCGAGCTTCAGCTCCGCCAGGAACACGTGGTTACGCTCGAGTCGCGCCCGGCGAACATCGAAGGCAAGGGCGCCATCCCGATCCGCGAGCTGGTGCGCAACGCACTGCGAATGCGGCCCGATCGCATCATCGTCGGCGAGTGCCGCGGTGGCGAGGCACTGGACATGCTCCAGGCCATGAACACCGGTCATGACGGATCGATGTCAACAGGCCACGCCAACACGCCGCGCGACATGCTCGCCCGACTGGAGACGATGGTTCTCTTCGCCGGTGTGGAGCTGCCGCTGCGCGCAGTGCGCGAGCAGATCGCGTCCGCAGTGGATCTGATCGTCCATCAGGACCGGCTCAAGGACGGAACACGCAAGATCACCAACATCACTGAGATCCAGGGCATGGAAGGGGACGTGATCGTCCTCCAGGACGTGTTCATCTTCGAACAGACAGGCGTCTCCGAGGGCAAGGTCCAGGGCCACCTGAAGCCAACCGGCGTGCGCCCGCGCTTCTCGGAGAAATTCGAGGCCCACGGCATTCACTTGCCGCCACGACTGTTTGGGCCGTACTGATGGAACCCGTAACGCTCATCGTCGCCGCCGTCGCTGCGGTCGGTGTCCTGATCCTCTTCATGAGCCTCGCCGGTGGCCCGGATGTCAACGCGCGCCTCGAGCGCTACGCGGCAGCCGCTCCAACGGACACCAAGGCTGACAGGCAGAAGAAAGACGGTGGCAATCGCCTGGCGGCATCGGCCGCTATGGCCAACCTCAACCGTGTCGTTGAGCAACGCGATTGGGCCACCAACATGTCGCGGGAGTTGGCCCGAGCGGATCTCAGCCTCAAGCCGACTGAGTTCCTCGCCATCCGCATCGCCGCGGTTGTCGGCGTGCCGCTCTTGCTGATCGTGCTCGGCACGTTCATGTCGATCCTGGCCAGCCCGATTGTTCTGATCGTGGGCATCGTGCTCGGCTTCTGGCTGCCCAACTTCTGGCTCGGTCACCGCAAGTCGACGCGCCTGAAGGCATTCAACTCCGGTCTTGCTGACACGATCATGCTGCTTGGCAACTCGCTCCGGGCCGGTTCGTCCTTCCTGCAGTCGGTCGAGCTCATCGTCCGCGAGGCCCAGCCACCCATCTCAACCGAGTTCGCACGCGTCATCCGCGAAGTCAACCTTGGCCTGCCGCTCGACGACGCACTGGCCAATCTTGGCCGGCGAATGAAGTCCGACGACCTCGATCTGATGATCACGGCCATCGCGATCCAGCACCAGGTCGGTGGCAACCTGGCCGAGATCCTCGACACCATCTCGTACACCATCCGTGAGCGCGTGCGCATCAAGGGTGAGATCAAGACACTCACCGCGCAACAGCGCATGTCGGGCTACGTAGTCGGTTTCCTGCCTGTGGCGCTTGTGATCCTGCTGTCGGTCATC
>JBBQEC010000238.1:0-3852 GCA_038320305.1 Candidatus Limnocylindrales bacterium
TGTGCCGTACGCGGCATTGTGCAGGGAATCCGCGAGCTAGCGAGCATGCAGCGCCCAGACATCGTGCATGCGAACGGGTGGATCGCTTATTCATGCGCCGCTGCCCTACACGGAACTGCCATACCGCTCGTCATCTCAGTCCGCGACTATGGGTATTCGTGCGCAACCCGAACGCTGATGCATAACGGACAGGAGATCTGCTCGGGCCCGTCACTGACGAAGTGCCTCAAGTGCGCCACGCGCCGGTACGGCGCGGCCAAATCAATGGTGGCCGTTGGTGGCGTCCTCGTCGGAAGACGCGGACTCTCTCGACAAGTGAAGGCGATTCATGCCGTCAGCGAGTTCGTCCGCGATGTCGTGATCAGGGACCTCGTCGGCGAGGAGGCAACGCAGTGGACGCCTCAGGTCGTCGTTATCCCTGACATAAGCACATCACAGAACGCCGGCGGTGAGCTTGCGGTCGAGGGTGGTGTCCCTGGCCTGCCGTCGCGGCCATTCATACTCTTCGTGGGTCAACTGCAGCGGCACAAGGGCCTCAACTGGCTGTTAGCAGCCTATCGGGAGATGGTCGACGCTCCGCCTTTAGTGCTGATTGGCACGCGCTGGCCGGACACACCGACCAGCTTCCCGGACGGTGTCACGGTCATCGAAGATGCCCCCCACTCTTTCGTCCTTCGCGCGTGGGAGCGGTGCCTCTTCGGAGTCACACCCTCGATCTGGCCGGACCCGTTGCCCGGCGTCGTTCGCGAGGGGATGAGCCGGGGACGACCGATCGTCGGATCCGCGGTCGGGGGCATAGTTGACATGGTCGAGGATGGTCGCAACGGCTTGCTCGTCCAAGCCGGCGATCGCGAGGGACTCACAGCGGCGATGGCGCGTCTGGTTTCCGACGCTGAGCTTCGCGAACGACTCGGGGCGGCGGCGCGCATGTCCGTAGCCCCGTTCACTCCCGATGCAATTGCCGGCGAGTTCGAGCGCCTTTATGGACGGCTGCTGCCCGACGCGACGTGACCCCCGTTACTCTCGACTCCATCCTGGAAGGCGACCAACCTCCAACGCGGGTCCACATCGTTGGTACGAGCGGTTCGGGCAAGTCGACGTGGGCTCGCCGCCTCGGTGAGGTACTCGAGCTTCCTGTTCATGACCTCGATACCGTCGCCCGCGTAGGCGGCGGTCGTGGTCCACTGCGATCTGACGCCGAACGCCGGGCTGCCGTCGCCGACATTGTTGAACAAACCGGTTGGATCACTGAGGGTGTGCACGTCGGATGGACGAAGCCGCTGCTCGAGCACGCGCAGCTCATCATCTGGCTTGACCATCTGCCGACCTCCGTCGCCCGGCGTCGGGTGGTTGTGCGCTTCTTGCGATCGGCGGCGAACGAGATCCGTCGGCGCAAGGGTCGCGAGCGACTCCTGCGCTTTCGCGACTACGCCGCCCAGGTACGCGGCTTAGTTGCGCATTTGCACTCGATGCAAGTTGACGACACGCAATCGTGGAACGTGTCCGAGACGCGGGCGGGGGTGGCGGATGCGCTCAAAGCACACTCGGATCGTGTGCTGCGCTGTGAGCGTGAGTCGGACGTTGAGGCCCTCATGAACCGAATGACCAGTCTCGCTGCCAACACTCGGAAGCATTAGTTGGATGACTGCCAGAGCGAGATTCTCCGCGATTACGGATCACCTCCGGACTCCCCTGTACCGCGACGCCTACGCGCTGATCGTCGCCAACGGCATGACCGCCGTGATCGGCCTCGGATACTGGGGCCTGGCAGCGCGCTTCTTCACGCCCGGCGACCTGGGGGCGGCGTCCGCGTTGATATCGATGCTGGTCTTCCTGTCGGCGATTTCGCAGCTCAACCTCAGGGTTGCCCTTCTGCGGTTCATTCCGGAGGCAGGCAGCCGGACCGGAGCCTTCATCCTCCTGTGCTACGGCGCTGTCGCCATTGCGGGCCTCGCCGTCGGCATCGCGTTCATTGCAACGATGCAAGTCTGGGTCCCCAACTCGCCGATGCTCGAGCAGCTCAGCCAGATCAACTTCGCGCTCTTCTTCGTCGCATCGATCGTCGTCTGGTCGTTCTTCAACATGCAGGACGGACTCCTGACCGGTCTGGGGCAGGCAATCATCGTGCCTTTCGAGAACGGCCTGTACGGGATCGCCAAACTGGCTCTGCTGGTGGTGCTTGCCACGTGGACCGGCCAGGCTGCTGTGTTCGTCTCGTGGACGTTGCCCGCTGCCTTCCTGGTCGTGGCCGTCAGCCTCTACATCGCGCGCAGACTGATCCCGGCGCACACAGCACGGACCGGCTCCCGCCGTCTCCCGATGACGCCGCGCGCCCTGGTCCGGTTCATGTCCCTGGACTACGTAGCATCGCTTTTCGCCACCACGACGATCGCTCTGATGCCGGTCATTGTTGTGTCCGTGCTGGGAGCCACGAACGGTGGCTACTTCTATATTCCGTGGGTCATCATCACGACCATGATGCTCATCCCCCAGTACACCGTGGCCTCCTTCACGGTTCAGGCAGTGGACGCTCCGGCCGACATCGGAGCCCAGGCTCGGCAGACCCTCATCCATGTTATGAGGATGATTGTTCCCCTGATTATTGGCCTGATGCTGTTCGCGCCACTGCTGCTCGAGATTTTCGGTCCGAAGTACGCTGATGAGGGGACGGCCATGTTGCGGCTGGGCCTGTTGGGACTGCTACCGATGTCGGTGAATGTTCTGTTTCTGGGGATCGCGCGCGTCCAGCGCCGAGGGCGGGCGATAGTTACCACCCAGGCCACGCTGACAATAGTGACGCTGGTCGTGAGCATCACCCTGCTGCCATCGCTGGGTATCGTCAGCGTCGGCGGCGCCTGGCTCGCAGCTAACAGTCTCGTAGCCGCGTATGTGTTCGTCGCCGAACTTAGGCCGCTGCTAAGAGCGCAGTCGGGATCGGCCCGGAGCTGATCCGGACTGCCGGCCGTCAGAGACGCGTGCGAATAGTCGCAGGGTGTCGTCGACCAGGTCATCCCAGCTCGGCAGGTGCCATCCATCAGCCCGTCGCCGACTCGAGCCTGACAACCGACCTGCATCTGTCGCCACCTCCAGGACCGTCGCGAGCAGTGGTGCGGGCCCGTCGCGGGCTGTGAAGAACAGTCGCCCAGGTGGCACAAAAGCGGTGAGGTCTCGGTGTGCCGGGATGTCCGAAACGACGACAGGGCATCCAGCTGATGCAGCCTCCAGAACGACGAGCCCAAACGACTCCTGCGCGCTGAGCGATATGCACACGGCGGCACATGCGTACCAATCGCGCAGCTCCTCGTCCGAGCAGCTGCCTCGGAATACCACTCGATTCGCGACACCCGTGGTAGCGGCTGCTGCCTCGATCGCCTTGCGGGCGGAACCCTCACCTACGATCACCAGCCGCGTGTTGGGGGGGAGGTAGGGGAGCGCGCGGACGACGGCATCGGTGCCCTTGTAATGCTCGAGGCGGCCAACACTCAGGATTGTGACGCAATCAGCCACTCCATCTGGGTCGGCGGCACACCGCAACGGCCTTCTGGGCTGCCCTTTGCCGGACAAATCCGTTCCTTCGGGAATGAAGACCAGCCTTCGGTGAACCCCGAGCTGGCTCTCCAGGAGAGTCCGCTCGGACCTCGAGTTGTATATAACGGCATCAGCCGACCGCGCCGTCCACATGGCGATGGGTCGATACGGGAGGTGAAGCAGCTGCCGGGCAGCTGTGCGACCCTCACCGTGCCAATGACCGGTGAGCACGAAAGGCACGCCCGTTCTTCTGGCAACACCACCGGTCAGAACGGGCAACACGGTGTGCAGGTTGTGCGCGTTGAGCACCGAGAAGCGTTGGGC
>JBBQEC010000239.1:0-3821 GCA_038320305.1 Candidatus Limnocylindrales bacterium
GCGGCGATGATCACGGACGTGGCGTCGTGGCCGTCCTTGGGATAGACGGCAATTCCGACTGAACAGGTCACATTGACTCGTGTGCCCTGCCCGTCGTTCAGGGACGCGACGGCTGCGTGGATCTTCTCGGCAACCGTGCGCCCGCCGTTCAAGCCGGTCGATGGCAGAAGCACGGCGAACTCGTCGCCGCCGAAGCGGAACACCAGGTCCGAATCGCGGCATGAGTCACGCAGCTCCTGCGCGATCTGCTTGAGCATCGAGTTGCCCTCCTGATGACCCAGCTGATCGTTGTAGCGCTTGAAGAAGTCGAGATCGACCATGAGCATCGAGAAACGCGCGTGCTGGTCGACGAGGCGCTCGATCTGTTCGGTCAGCGCGCCGTGGTTCCACAGGCCGGTCAATGGGTCCGTCTCTGCACGCAGCTCCACTGCCCGGTGCGCCGCTGCGTTGCGCAGGGCGATGGAGACGTGCGCTGCGAAGAGCTTGACGAGGTCGAATTCCTCGCTCGTGAAGCGCGCGCCTTCGCCCATGCGCTCGATCATCAGCTCGCCCTGGATACCTTCGCCGTTGCGCAATGGCGCGACGATCAATGCGCCGGCATGCGGGCCGAGGTTGTCGAAGTGGAGGACCCGGGGGTCGGCCAGCTCGTCCTGGACCAGCTGCGCCTCACCGGTGCGGAACGCCTCGCCGCTTATGCCCGCGTCGTCAGGCAGCTCAATCGCCAGGAACTCCTTGGCGAAGACGCCGCGCGCGAAGATCGTGCGCAGATGGTGCGTCGCGCTGTCGTGCACCGACACCGCGATGTTGTCGACCTTGATGAGCGCCTCGAGGCGCTCGGCGATCTCCTCGAGCAGCGTCTGGGCATCGAGTGTGGTCAGGATCGACTCGGTCACACGGAGCAGCTCGCGCTGGCTGTTGAGCTGGCGCTCGAGTGCCTGTGACTGCGCGCGCAGGCGCTCGGTGGCGTCCGCGTTCGCCATCGCCTGCGCCGCGATCGCGGCATAGATCTCAAGCACACGCAGGTCATCCGGCCCGAACTGGTTAAGTCCCAGCTTGGCGAGGACGATGACACCAATGACCTCGTCGTCGAAGAGCATCGGTGCCAGGAGAAGCGACTCGTCCATTCCGTCGTCAGTGCCCGGGATGGTCTGCGTCCGCTGGTCGGAAGCGGCGTCGGCGAGGTTCTGGGCAAGGCCGTTCTGGGCGACCCAACCCGTGATGCCTTCGCCCACTTTGAGTCGTAGCGCGTCACCGTCCTCGGTCACGTACTCGCCCACCTCGCCGCGCCACGCGACAGGGAGGCACTCGTCGCCCTCGACGCGATATACGCGGATGTTATGGCAGGCAACAAGCTGATTGAGCTCGGTGCAGATCGTTTGGCCGATCTCGTTCACGGAGCGCAAGCGTGTCAGCCGCGCGCCGAGCTGCTGGATCGAGTGAAGCTGAGCGGCCCAGGTGGCCATTCGGTTGAAGTTCCGTGCGTTGCGCACCGCGGCCGAACCCTGCGCAGCGATCTGCGTCAGGAGCTCGAGGTCGTCCTCGGACCAGACGTGACGAGTGCTGTGATAGACCGCCAGGGCACCGATTGACTCGCCTTCTGACGTAAGTGGCGCGACCGTGATGGTGTTTATGCCTTCACGGCGGTAGGCCTGCTGCATGGCCCCGAGGCTCGGGTTGTCCCACACGTCCGTTACGGAGAGCACCCGGCCTTGGTCCAACGCCATGGTCGCTACCTGCTGGATGGTCGACTGCTCCACGGCCTGAACGTAGTCATCGGACAGGTTGAGACGCGCGGAAAGCCGAAATGGCCCGGAAGAGCTGCGGGTGAAGACCGCCGCCCGATCTGCGCCGAAGAGCTCGGCCGTGCGATCGAGGAGCTGGCTCAACACCAGGTTGGGGTCCAGCTGGCGGCCGAGCTCAGCGCTTACCGAGAGCAACAGGCTCGCGCGCCGGAAGCGCTCGTCCGCATCAGCAATTGCAGTCGCGGCCGCGTCCGCACGCGTATCGCGCGTCGGACGGGCCGACGCCTGGTTGATGAAGCGCGCCAGATCTTCGCGCCGGTAGCGTCGATCGCCGCGGGCATTGATGCGCAGGCAGGGCAACACGCCGCGCTGCGTCCACGTGCGGACGGTGTTGGCATGTACTCCCAGAGCCTTGGCTGCCTCACTGACGGTCAGGAACTCATCTGGACGGGCAGGTTTCGTTGTCCGTACTCCGAGGTAGGAACTGTTAAGTGACGGAGATAAGTTCTATGAGGCGGAGGCTACCCGTGGCCAGTGCACGCACCAGTGGCACAAAGGTCCCACGTTACGCCCCACTACGGTGCATGTGCGCACCGCTCCGTTACTTCTCTATTGCTTGGGATCGGCCGCGACGAGAGACAAATATGGGTTGAACGCGTCGACCTGGCGGTTTTCGCCGATCGGCGACCAGTCGATGAGAAACGGCGCACGGAGCTCGAAATGAAGCTGCGGCTGCACGTTCTCGGCATTGCCGGTGCGGCCCAGGACCCCGATCACTTGGCCACGGGTGACGTGCTGGCCGACCTCGACCCAGTCGCGGTCAAGGTGCACGAGCACGGCTGTGTATCCCTCGCTCGTCGGCTCGTCACTCTGGACGACCACCGTCAGCCCGTAGCGATCCGGCTCCCACGGCATCCATTTCGTGGCCGGGTCGATGACGATCCCATCGAACGGCGACAGCGCCGGCTCGTTCTCGGGGGCATAGAGGTCGATGCCATCGTGCAGCCGGATCAGCTGGCCGTCGGGTCCGGTCTTGGCGTGGTTGTACGAATCGGGCGGCCCATCTCGCTTCTCGAACCAGTTATCGCGGTAGTGGTACTCGGTATCGCTGCGCAGAGGAAAACCCATGTCGATGACCTGGCCCTGGAGGTCGAACTCGTCGGCGGATCGTGGCGCAGCGTCGCTGGGTAGGGGTGTCTCGCTGGCTGGCCCACTTGGATCGGCCGTTGGCGTTGGCGCCGCGCCTGCGCTGCCGGTCACTTGCGGGCTGGGAGGCGGCGACTCCGATGCGTACGGGTGTGTCGATTCGACCGACGGGGTGGCTGGAGCTGCGCGCGTGGATCCTGCGCCAGCGATCAGCGACGGCGAAACAGACTGACCGGCGCCCGGCGATGACGTCGAACGGTTGCTGCCGAAGATGACCATGGCGCCGATCAGGCCGACGATCATGATCAGGCCCGCCGCTACCAGTGCGGCGACCGGCCACTTGCGACGTGGCGCGTCTAAGCGACGCGCCATTTGTCGCTGCGTCACGCTCGTCGCGTCAGCCTTACGAAGGCGAACGTGGCCGCGCCCGTGAACGCTCCGACGCCGATGACGACAACGATCGCCAGCAAGGGCGCGCCGACCTGGTTCGCGCCATTACCGGCACGCGGGTCAAGCGGGTCGACGAGGATGGGGGACGCGCCGGGTGTCGCGCCAGGCGAGGGGTCGGCGGCATGGACCGGGGCGTGCGCTGTCAGGGTCAAAGCGAGCGCCAGAAACACGGCAAGGGAAAGGCCACGAAACACTGGCCCGAGGCTACACCGCAAAGATCAGAGACCCGCGATCGCTGCGAGCACGGCCGTTGCCAGCAAGACGGCACCGGCAATCAGCAATCCGGTGGCGCCCAAAACCTTGGGCCGGTGGCCGGCCGCCAGGACGCGCATAGCCGCCGGCGCATCAAGGGTCGTGACGATCAACGGCCGACCTGCGCCGGCGGTCACGACGGGCTGCCCGTCGCGCAACACGGGAGTGCCGCACACCGTCGCGTGCTCGACGGCCGACAACTGCTCGACGACGAGGCGCGCCGGCACGTCC
>JBBQEC010000240.1:0-3817 GCA_038320305.1 Candidatus Limnocylindrales bacterium
CAGTTTCACCGTCAGCGATCGAGGCCTGCGTCATGGCGTACTGCTCGAACGCTTCGAAAAGGAGAGCAACTGATGAACCCGTCGGACAGCGCGACGGCCGAGCAGCCATCGACACGGCTCAACGACACGGAACTCAAGGAAATGATGCGCCTGGTCAAAGGCGCGCACAGCGTCGAGTTGAAGCTGTCGGTGCCCGCGTCGGCGCACCGGGCCACGATCCAGGGACTGCCCACGGATCCTGTTGAGGCCCAGGCCCGCCAGATCTACTTCTTCGACACCCCGGATCTGCAGCTCTTCAAGGCCGGCGTCGTGGTTCGCGCGCGACGCATCGCGGGCGGCCGTGGCGACACGGTCATAAAGTTGCGCCCGGTCGAGCCGGACGGGATCCCAGCCGGCTTCAAGAACGATTCAGCCTTCAATATCGAAGTCGATGCTGCCCCAGGCGGGTTCGTGTGCTTGGCGTCGTTCAAGGGCCGATCTACAGGCCGGGACATCCGCGACGCGGTCAGCGGCAAGAAGCGGACATCCAAGCTCTTCTCCAAGGCGCAGCGAGCTTTCTTTCGCCTCCACGCCCCGATTGGCATCGAGCTTGACGCCCTCGTTCCGCTCGGGCCTACGTTCATCCTCAAGGGCAAGTTCGACGCACCGATGGGTCTCAACGGCAAGGCCGTGCGCACGATGGTCGCCGAGATGTGGCTCTACCCCGATGGATCGCGCCTCCTGGAGCTATCGACCAAGTGCCTGCCCAGCGAGGCCTTGGCCGTCGCGTCTGAGGCACGGATGTACCTCGTCGACCGTGGCGTTCCGACCAACGCGCCGCAGGAGATGAAGACTCGGACCGCGCTCGAGTTCTACTCGAAGGCGCTGATCGAGGAGATGGCCGAAGAGAAGGCGGCTTCCCTGCTGGCTCCCGCCACACGAACGGCTCCCAAGGCAGCGGCCAAGCCAGCCGCCAAGACTGCTCCAAAGAAGGCGGCAAAGGCAGCATCAAAGCCCGCGTCCAAGAAGCCGGCAGCGGCCAACGTGGCCGCCACCAGGGCGGTCTCTACGAGGTCAGCGCCGGCTAAGAAGTCAGCGGCAGCCAAGACTGCGGCAGCCAAGACTGCGGCAGCCAAGACTGCGGCAGCCAAACCGGCCGCGAAACCGGCAACCACGACGCGTCGTGCTCCGGCCGCGCGCTCGCGCACCTCGTCGACACGCCAATCCTCCTCCCGCCGCAGTCCGCGCTAGTCTTCGAGCGAACACGAACTCTGGCGGGCTGCACCTGACAGAGCGAACGGGCGGCGGACCGACGGTCTGCCGCCCGCTTTTGTTCTCCTGTTTCATTGACCCGAGCAACAACGTGCTCGCGGTCGTCCAACCAAAGGGCTAGGCGGAGGTCGAACTCCTCGGGGTCTTGGACGGCTTTTCGATTCCGGTCAGCGCTCGATACGCCTTGACCGCCGCACCGACCGTTGGGAAGAACTGCTCACGATGGGCGAGCCAGTCGGCGTCGTAGGAACGGATCTTCTGGCGCACGGCGTCCTTGAGCTCGGCAAACACCAGCTCTATGCCTGCCTTCTGGAGCTCGGCGTCCAGCTCGGCCAGCATGTCCCCCGCCGTGGTGTCGATGTCGGTGATCGGCTCGGCGGCGATGACAATCCAACGCGGCTTAGGATCCGCTTGGGCGAGGTCGTCGATCTCCTCGCGGAACGTGGATGCGTTGGCGAAGATCAGCGGCGCATCGAAGCGGAAGATCACCAGGCCAGGGATCTGAACCGCGTCCGGGTACATGCGCACGTCGTGGTATCCGGCCACATTGGGCACGTCGCCGAGCCGCGTCCGATAAGGGCTCCAGGCGCGCCTGAAGACGGCGAGAATCGATAGGCCGACGGCGACCAGGATGCCCTGCAAGACACCAAGCAGCGCGACGCCAAGGAAGGCCACCATCGACAGAACGAACTCCGCCCGTCGTTGTCGCCACAACTTGACCGTCCCGGGGACATCTGCCAGGCCGATCGCGGCCACGATGACGACGGCTGCGACAGTGGGACTGGGCAGATATTGGAAAAGCCCCGGTAGGAACACCAGCACGACGGCGATCACGGCGGCGCCCACAAGCCCGGTCAGCTGAGACTTGGATCCCGAGCTCTCGGCGACGGCGGTGCGCGATGCGCTGGTGCTCACTGGAAAGCCCTGGAGAAAGCCCACGGCGACGTCGGCCGCGCCGATGCCGATCATCTCTCGCCGGGCTCGCACCCGTTGTCCGGTACGCATCGCGAAAGCCGACGAGACAGAAATAGTGTCGGCAAGCGAGACGATCGCGATGCCGAAGGCGCCACCGGCCAGGAGCGGCAGGTCGCGCAATGGAGGTAAAGGAAAGGTCAAGGCCGGCAATCCGGCGGGCAGAACCCCGACGAGGCTGACGCCGCGCGCGGCGAGATCGAACCCAATAGCAATGACCATCGCAGCAATGACAGCGACGAGCACGCCCGGCACGCGCGGTGCCAACCGGCACAGCACAACCATGAGCACGACGCTGAACAGCCCCACCGCGAACGCGGTAGGAACCGCGTCGCCAGATGCCAATCCCTGCACCAACGCGACGATCTCGCCGATCAGCCCGCTCGCGTCGATTGAGAAGCCGAACAGCTTGGGCAGCTGACCGACGAAGATCACGAGGGCCAGTCCGTTCATGTAACCGATCCGGGTCGGCTTGGAGAGAAGCTCGGCGATGAACCCGAGTCCGGCGACGGCGCCGACGAGCATCAGGACTCCGACCATTACGGCCATAGCCGACGCATACACGATGGCTTTGCCAGGATCGCCGGAGGCCGCGACGAGCGGCAGGACGGTCGCGGCGATCATCGGCCCGAGGGCCGAGTCCGGACCGAGAACGAGAACGCGCGAGGGTCCAACCAGCGCGTAAGCGATCAGGCAGAGCATCGACGTGTACAGGCCGGTTATGGGCGGCAGGCCGGCCAGCTGTGCGTAGGCAATGCCCTGCGGCACGAGCAAGCTGGCCAGAACGAGGCCCGCGACGAGATCCTTGACTACCCACTCACGCCGAAAGCGACTGCCATAGAACGAGCGGACGTCGGCGACCAGGGCAGTCACCCGGGCATGTCAGCACGCAGCAGGGTCGGCATCATCATCCGATCAGGACGGTGGTCAGTGGAGCGGGAGACGGGATTCGAACCCGCGACATTCTGCTTGGGAAGCAGGCGACCGCCATGACCGGCAGTGACGTTCGGTGCCATTCTGAGCTTGGAAATGGTGCTCCGAACCGGGTGATCGTGACGCTCGGTGACGGCTGATAGCGGCCGTCTCGTGAGCAATCCGTGCGCAGAACGCGCCGACTAACCCGGCACGTCCATCCCCGATTTCTCGCGGAGCCGGCGTCATCGGGCGCGACGCGATCGCGACCAAGTCGGCGACGACTTCATCGAGCGGTCGACTGGCATCCAGCTCGTGCGTGCAGCCCTGCCTGAGGAGCGGCTCGACCTCGGCGAGGTCCGCCGCGATCTCCGCTCGCTCCAATGCAGTCTTGCCGTAGTTGTTCGTCGTTCTGCGCGCGACCCGGTCAAGCATCACGTCAGCGGAAGCGCTGAGCAGGACGACCGCGTCGAACCGGTCGTAGAACTTCGACTGGTTCCTCGTGCCCCCTCCAACGAAGAGCGAGCGACCATCATCGAAGTCCAGCAACGCGGTCATCCGTTCTTCGACCCAGAGCCACTCCCCGCGGTGCAGCTCGTCGATTGGGTCAAGATACTGGCGATACTCGCGCCAACCCGGGTCATCGGTGTCGACAACGCGATAACCGTGGCGGCCAAGTTCG
>JBBQEC010000241.1:0-3809 GCA_038320305.1 Candidatus Limnocylindrales bacterium
CTGCCCGCCGTGCCCCGCGCCCATGATCCGCGCGGCGCGATGCACGTCGATGCCCACGTAGCCCTCGTCGGTCAGCAGCGGTTCGCCGGTGTGGATCCCGATCCGGATACGCGTCCGCCGGTCGTGCAGCGCACGCTGCGCCTCAGCGGCCGCCTGTACGGCGCCGCGCGCCGAGGGAAAGGCATAGAAGAAGCTGTCGCCCTGGGTGTCGACTTCAACGCCACCGTGCGCGGTGAAGGCGTCGCGCACCACCCGCCGGTGCTCCGCCAACAGGTCGGCATAGGCATCGCCGAGCTCCGAGAGCAGACGCGTCGAGCCCTCGATATCGGTGAACAGCAGGGTCACCGTTCCTCCCGGCAGCAGTGGATCGCGATCCATGCCGCACAGGGTAGTCGCAGCGCTCAGCGACCGGCGAGACCCTCCGGTCAGCGCGCCGAGCGCCGAGCGGCCGCTGGTGGCTCGGCGATCCTACGACTGCCACAAGCCAGCGCCCGATCGACCTGGTGGAGCCGACGCCCGAGGTCCTCCGAGCCACCGCATCCGCCAAGCGGAGGCGCTGGTCGCCACCGGCCACCGAGTCGCCGACGATGACCTGATCTTCACGGACGCCACCGGCGATCGTCTTTGGGGCTGACATGTCACGACCCGCCAGCTGCGCCCGCCCGGCGTCGCCTGCACGGGCTCATCGACAACTCTTGACGATTGCTCGTAGGACGCCAATATATGCCGACGATGACTCAACGCACAAAGACGCCACCGCTCCAGTTTGATGCGACGCTGTACACGGCCGGCGAATGGACCATCGTGCGGTTGCCCGCGGAGGCGAGCGCCGAACTGCCGTCGCGCGGGCAGGTAGCCGTACACGGAACCGTCAACGGCCACAAGTTCAGGACGGTGCTCGAGCCCGACGGCAATCGGGGTCACTGGATGCGGCTGGATGGACGGCTGCAACGAGCCGCTGCTGTAAACGCGGGCGACTGCGCGACGTTCGAAATTGAGCCAACTGAAGACTGGCCCGAACCCAACGTGCCAAACGATCTTGCGACCGCTCTGACAACCGCCCCTCAGAAGATCCAGTTGTTATGGAAGGACATCACTCCGATGGCACGTTGGGAGTGGGTTCGCTGGGTCAATGCCACAAGAAACCCGGGCACCCGCAAACGACGAGTCGAGGTGAGTATCTCGAAGATGGCCAATGGGAAGCGACGGCCGTGCTGTTTCGACCTCAGCGCGTGTACGGACCCATACCTGTCCAAGAACGGTAGGTTGCTCGCCAACGTCGTTGAGTGATTTCAGGACTAGCTCGCGAGGACCCGAGCCACCGCCCGCGGCAGCGTCCGATCACACCTACAGGTACCGCGCGATTGCCATTGTCAGCCCAGCCAGGATGAGGAGCGGCAGGTCAATGCGAGTTGCCAGCTTGAGGCGTCCATCGGCCCGCGCCAGGCGTTCATGCTGCATGGCGGTGGGCACCCCATCACCACTGGTCAGCTCGCCTTTGACGGCGGTCTGCTCGGCAATCGCAGGACCGATCAGCACTGCACCACCCACGAACGCGATGATCGCGGCGAGTCCGCCGATCGTGAAGGCCAGTCCGATCGGCGAGGTGATCCAGGTCAGCTGGAGCCCGTCTGAGTCGCGCCAGAACAGCACCGCGCCAGCCAGAATGGTGAGCCCGGCAACGACGGGAAACATGATTCCCATCCTGCGTCGATTCATCAGGTGTTCCATGAACGGCTGACCCGCAACGCCAAGCGCCTCTGCGGTCGGTTGCAGGAAGAAGGCCGATACGATCGTCCCTCCGAACCAGATCATGGCCGATCCGACGTGCACGATCCTGGAAACAATGAGGAGTGCGTCCATCACAATCCTTTCCCTGTTGGCGCCTCAAACCCTCGGGCGCCGTCCGGCGGCACGGCTCTCCAATGGACCAACGATCGACCGAGCCAGATGGCCCACATGGGATAGGCGAGGTAGGTGCCGATCCAGCTCACGGAGCTGATCCAGATCCAGCCGGGCGCTGCGGTCATATCGTCGAACCGCAGGACGATGCCGGGAACGCCGGCCAGGCCGATGGCCATCAGGCCGCCCGCGGCGATGCCGAGCCTCGACAGCCGCTGGGACACCGCCCCATCGGAAGCCGACGTGCTGTTGAAGTCAAGGAGCCAGACCCCGATCAACGCGAAGCCAGCGCTCGAGACGAGTCCGGCAAAGAGGAACCCGGTCCTGCCCGAGACGACGAGTGCTGACCCAACGACCGTGAGCGCGGCCCCGCCGGCAGCCACGGGCACTGTGCGTCGGAGGTGGCGGCTTCCGTCGCGACGCGTGAGGGTCCAGGCGAGCCCGGCGCTCCCGACGCCGATGAGCGCGTTGCCGAAGTCGTTCAGCGTGCCAAACGGCCGGCCGGCCGCGAAGAACATGGCGAGACTCGTCGCTGTCGCCAGACTCCCTCCACCGACCGCCACTGCCAACCAGCCGGTCGACCGATCGCGCTCCAATGCCGTCATCGCCGGCTCTCGACGAGAGCGACCGTCTGGCTGGTAATCCGCTCGCTGGTCTTCGGTAGGTTGCGTGCAACAAGCGGCGTGAACAGGCGGAACGCACCTTTCGGCTTCGGGCGGATCTGTACGGCCAAGTCGCTGTTGCCTTCGGCGGCCGGCGCGAGGACGAAGGCGATCTCGAAGTCCATCTGGTCGACCTCAGTTCCGCGAACGGTTGGAGTCGGACTCTAGTGTCGAAGTCGAGTATCATCGGCGCCATGTCGGACGTCAATACCCATTCCGCTCCCGTCGCCACGCGGTCTCGCCGCCAGCGCGCCGTCGCGACGAGGCGGCGCATCGGTGAAGCCGCGTTTCGCCTCTTCGCGCTCAACGGCTACGCGGCGACGACAATGGAAGCAATCGCACGCGACGCGGGTTTCGCCGTGCAGACGGTGTACTTCATCTTCCACACCAAGGCCGCCGTGCTGATCGAGGCGATGAAGGTCGGTGGTGGTGCACCGGCCGAGGCCGTGGAAGTGATGAGTCGCCCCTGGATCGAAGAGGCGTTCGATGCCCAAACCGGTGGGAGGCGTTTGGCCGTGATAGTGGAGCACGGTACCGACATCTACACGCGACTGGCGCCGATGTATCCGGCAGTCAGTGCGGCAGCATCCATTGACTCCGATGTCGATGAAATGTGGCAGCGGATCGTGCACGGTCGCCGCGAAGGCATGCGACGCATGACGCTAGCGATGGCCCAATGCGGCGAACTGCACGACGGCCTTGGCATCGACCGAGCGGCCGATATCATCTCGGCCGTCCATCGTCACGAGACGTATCTGGCCCTCGTCGGCGAGAGCGGATGGTCGGTGGAGGCGTACAAGGCGTGGGTGTACGTGACCCTCGCTCGCCAACTGCTCACGGATGACCAAGCCAAGAGCGCACTCGCCTCAGGATCCGATGCGCTAGTCGATATGTCATTCGCCTCCGCCAGAGCTGAATTGCCCATTCGCTGACCGACGCGAGGCTGCACCACCGACCGCATCACACCGTTTGCCGCCGGCCGAACCGGCTGCTAGCCGCCAAAGGCATCGGGCAGGCGAAATCTCCGTTGAGCCGCGCCGTCAACGATCGTGGACCGCGGGTCCCGCCGTAGCTGTTGGCGCGGCACCGACGCTCCACGCACCGCGCAGCGAGCCAGAAGGCGCTGCGGGACGCACTACTCTGATGTCATGTCGCACGATGAACGAGAGCCCACGTCCAGGTTCGAGCCCTGGAAACGACGCGCGGGCAGGCCAATCGATCAGCGTCGCCACGAGCTATTCGAAC
>JBBQEC010000242.1:0-3807 GCA_038320305.1 Candidatus Limnocylindrales bacterium
CGACACCCACGGAGCCGCTGAGCGCCAAGCAGCCAGCCACCGACTAACCGTTTAGGCGAGAAATACCTCGCCAAGCAAGCGCACCATCTCGAGGTCGCGCGGCACGAACGTCTGAAGCATCAGGCGCTCGACGCCGGCGGCCTCGAACTCGTTCACGCGTGCCCGAGCCTGATCTGGCGTGCCCATGATCCAGCGCTGCTGTCGATCGGCAAGCCACTCGTCAGCATCCATGGCGTCATCGCCGAGCGCGGTCATAAGGTCCGCGAGTCGCGCGTGAAGCTCGGCTTCGTCACGGCCCACGAGCACGCCGCTCATCGCCGAGCGTGTCACCTCCGACGTGTCGCGGCCGATCTTCAGGCATGCGTCGCGGACACGGCCGAAGCCCTCGGCGGCTTTGGCCGGCGAAGCGGAGCTGATGTTGATCTCGTCGGCATATGTTGCTGTGAGGCGCGCCAGGCGCGGGCCGCCATGGCCCCCAACAATGATGTTCGGATGGCGCCGGCCCGCGCGTGCCACGGGCTTCGGCGCGAAATGAGCATCACGCACCTGCCAGTGCCGGCCCTCGTATGACCAGCCGTTGGGCTCGGTCCACAGGCCGTGAACGATCGCCAGCTGCTCCTCGAGCATCTCGAAACGTTCGCCCTGCTCCGGAAATGGCAGCCCGTGCTGGGCGTGCTCGTCGTCGTTCCAGCCCGCGCCCAGGCCCAGCTCGATACGGCCGCCGCTCATCTCGTCGACGGTCGTCACCACCTTGACGAGATTGCCCGGCGGTCGGAACGTGACTGGCGACACGAGCGTTCCGAGCGTTATCCGCGATGTGTCGCGGGCCAGACCCGCAAGCGTGGCCCATGCGTCCGTGGTCGGACCGTCGCCGGGACCTGGAAAGCTCGAGTAGTGGTCGGATCTGAAGTAGCTCTCGAAGCCGGCCTCCTCAGCGGTTCGGGCGAGGGCGAGAATCTCGTCATAGGACAGCCCCTGCTGGGGCTCGCTCATCACTGCAAAGCGCATCCATCCATGGTCACACGGAGGGAGTTTCGACGGGCGGGCCGGAGGTCGCGACCAATGGATGGCGGCGCAGCCAGCGGCGTCGCAGCCAGATGAAGATCCAGAGCAGGATCAGCAGCGGCAGGAGCACGGGTACGATCACGATCAGCAACCAGATCGCCAGCGTCACCACTCCCTGGCCGACCCGCACGAGCGCGGCCAGCGCGTCGTCGACCTGGTTTCCCAGATCCCAGCCGCCGGTTGCGACCTGCGTCTGGGCGACGTCCGTTTCGAAGCTCACGACGAGCGTGGCCAGGGCGGCGCGATTGGCGAGCAGCTCACGCTGTCCGGTCATGCTCTCGATGTCGCCGCGGACCGAGGTCAGCTCGCGCTGCACGTTGAGCACGTCTTGGATGGTCCCGGCCCGATCCATGATCGCCTGAAGTGCCGTTTCGCTTGCCTGCGCGTTGGCGATGCGCGCATCGAGGTCGACGACCTGTCCCGTGACATCCTCGGATTTCGTCGTCTCGTCGAGCACCTTGGCGCCGACGGCCCGCAGTCCTGCCAGGGCGTCGTCCCACTTCTCGGCCGGAATGCGATAGGTCACGTTCGCGTACTGAACGTCACCCTTCGTACTGGTGTCCGACGCGGCTACGTGTCCGCCCAGGCCCGCGACGATCTGATCGCCCTGGTCGACCGCGGCGCGCAGATCGTCGACCTCGAGCTCGAGCGTGCCCGTGTAGACGATGAGCTGCTGGTCCGTGCTGGTCGACGACTCTGACGGCGAGCCGGACCCTGTGTTGCCGCTGCTGTCGAAGACCGGTTTCTCATCATCGCCAGGTGCCACCGGCGCCGCGACGGCAACCAGCCCCGGGCCGTTGGCGGGCGCCCCGCCGGCCCCACTGCACGCAGCGATCAGCAGCGCGCATAGGAACATCGCTAACGCGAGGAATGGAAGTCGTTGTCGGGTCATGTCCTGCCTCCAAAAGCGGCCCCCCGGTTAACTCACAGGGTCGCGCCTGGTCGTTGGGACGCTGTCTCGCCAGCGTTAGGTTCCCTATGCCGTGGCTAACATCAGCAGATGATCACGTCGCAGGCCAAGGTGATGCCCATTCCGCGTGGGCTGCGCGCAGTCGGCACACGCGATACGGCTTTCGAGATCGTCGCGACCGTTGCCGATCTGCCAACCGGTGCCATGATCCGGGTTACGCGCGGCGACCTGGACCTGTTGGTCGTGCACACCCCGCTGGGCATCTGCGCCACCGACGACCGCTGCCCGCATATGGCGGCACCGCTCTCGCTGGGCACGCTCGATGCCTGTCTGGTCGCATGTCCGCTTCACCGCGGCCAATTCGACCTGGCCAGCGGCGACGTTGTCCAGTTTCCGACCACGGGCGGGCTCGATGCCGACGGCGACTATCACCCAACGTGGGCGCCACCCGATTCGGGGACAAAGGTCGAACCGACTGACTTGAAGGCACGGGCTCGCGCACTGACCCGCGTGCGCCGGCTGCGCTACTACCCGGTGCGCGTCTCTAACGACCAAATCGAGGTCGCTTTCCCCGCCTGAGTGCAGCCTCAGTGTTGGTGCGAGTTGGCACCGGACAGTGCAAACCGATACAGTCTGGACGCTGGCTCTCGGCCGAGATCTGCCGTGAAATGCGCCGAAAGCCTGCCGGAGTGCACACATTTGGACCTGCGCACCACGCGCACGATTCGCAGCGCAATCGAGATTCGCGCGCCCCTCGAGACCGTGTGGGGCGTGCTGACCGACTTTGCCGCATACCCGGAGTGGAATCCCCACATCCGCCGGGTGCGAGGCACGGTCGATAAAGGCGCGCGCATCTCGATCAACACCGGGCCGCCGGGTGGACGCGTGATCGTGATGCGCCCGACGGTCATCATGTGGGAGCCACCCAACGAGCTGCGCTGGCGCTCAACCTTTGTGTCGGGCCGACTGTTCACCGGCGAGCACGGTTTCCGACTCGAGCCAACTGCGGCGGACCGCGTCCGTTTCGTTCAGGAAGAGATCTTCAGCGGATTGCTCGTGCCCGTCTTCGCGCGGCTCAGGCTGCCGCGCACGCGGACCGGTTTCGATGAGACGAACGAGGCGCTCCGCGCTCGCGCCGAGCGAATGGCCTCCGAAAGCGTGGAAACCGCGGGATGAGTCCCGAGGTAGCGCCGTCAGCGTCCTTTGATGGACACGCGGTCGCGCGACGACCACTTGTCATGGCGAGGAGCGAAGCGCGTCTGGACACCGTCACCGGCATAGCCATCGGCGACCATCACATCGAAGGCGTGGACCATGTCTTCCATCAGCGAGTAGCGGCCCGCGCGGTAGGCACGCGACCGAGTCCCGACCTGCTGTCGCTCGCACACCTCCCAGTCCTGGCGATTGGTCAGATCCCAGAAGTCAACCGCGTCGCTCGGGTCGAAATCGGTGCGTTCCATGGTCGACGGCTCGAAGAGCCATTCGCACACGACGCGCGAACGCTCGGCGTCGAGCGGCCAGACCTGATGGGTCATGACGTAGTCGGGATGCAGGCTGAGCAGCAGGTTGGGCCAGATCACGAAGTAGTGGACGCGCCGCTCGTTTTCGGCCCCGATGCCCGCGAGGGGCGGGCGGCCGTGAGCCTGGCCATCGACGGACATCGTGACCGCATCGTCGACGAGCTCCATCCAGCCACCCGCCCACGGCCCCTGCGACTCGAGGTTCTGGCCGCGGTCGTACGGCGACAGCCGGTTGAGCTGCGGATGAACGCCCGGGCAGTGATAGCACTCGGAGTAGTTCTCACCGATGACCTTCCAGTTCGCGCCGACCTC
>JBBQEC010000243.1:0-3805 GCA_038320305.1 Candidatus Limnocylindrales bacterium
GTCTCGAACAGCGCCGGAAACAGGAAGTCGCCCGAGCGGTCGCCGGTGAAGAATCGGCCCGTGCGATTGCCACCGTGCGCCGCCGGCGCCAGGCCGACGATCAGGACCCGCGCTCGCGCATCGCCGAAGCCAGGTAGTGGACGGGCCCAATACGACTGCCCGGCAAAGCGCGCCGGAGGATGGGCGGCTGCCTCTTCGCGCCACGCGACAAGCCTGGGGCAGCGGCGGCAGTCGACGATGCGTGCCTCGACCTCGTCGAGGCTGGTCACCTCACCGCGCCGGCGGTGGCTCCACGCAGGATCTCTGACAGGTGGATGCGGTTGTCGGCGGTGCGGAAGTCGTGCATCGAGTGCGACGTCAGCAGCGTCTCGATCGCGGGCTTGCCTGTCTCACGGATGTAGACCGCCGGGTGGATATCGCCGGTGTCGTCTGTCTCGACAGCAATCGCGACACCGGCAGGGCCCTCCTCGTCGACGAACTGGGCGAGGGGGACGATGCCGTTATCGAGGATTCCCTCGGATGCGTCGAGCGAGAACGCGCGAGCGAGATACGACTTCTGGTTCCAGAGCTCAGGCGCGCGCGTCGCCTCAGTCAGCAGCAGGTCGACGAGGGAGTCCGGAAGGACTCGCGAGCGGGACGGCCCAACGCCGAAGTGAGTCTGTGCGACGTGCTGGACCATCGTTCTCGCGTTGTAACGAGCGCCTTGGACAGCGCCGGAATTGGCCGGAAAGCCGTATTTCTTCATGCCCGAGACACCTTGGCCGATCGTGCCCGCAAAGTAGATGCCCGGCGCAGTCGCGCTCTCCCAATAGTTGGTCATGGCCGGCAGCTGGCTGCGCCCGAACACTTCGACACCCAGCTCCTGGAGGTCCACAAGCGGACATGTGAAACCAGTCGCGGCAATCACCTCGTCGGCGTCAACAGCCACCTCAGTGCTCGTATCCGACTTGATGCAGTGAATGCGGTAGGCGTTACCCATCCGCTCGATGCGTGCGATCGAGGCATTGAGGAAGAACACGCCACCGCCCAGGATCTCGTCCTCTACCGGCAGCACGTAACGTGCCCGGATACCGGCCAACGAATGCGAGTTGATGCTCAGCTTGGCCGGCCGTGGCGACGCCAGAACGATGCGCTGAGCCCACTGCAGCAATCCGGTTGCCAGCTCAAAGCCGCTGTTCTCCTTGCCCACGATGAATAGCCGCTTACCTGCATACGACTCCGCCGGTCGTGTGTCCACGTAGTGCGACGCGAAGTCGAAGCCCGGTGTGTCAGGCGTGAAGGGCTGTGCGACGCCGACTGCAAAGATCGCCACGTGGCAGCGGTAGTCGCCGTCCGCTGTATGCAGCACGAAGCGCTCGCCATCGCGCGAGGTGCCCTCCCAGGCCGTGTCGAAACGGATCTGCAGGCCCGTTCGTTCGACGAACGTGGCGAGGTTGCGCTCCATCTCCGGCCGCGACGGAAACGACGAGGTGCCGTCCATCAAATCCGGCATCAGTGCGCGGTTTTGGGGCTCCTCCGCGAGCATGCTGTTCCAGTCGTACCAGTAATAGAAGGGATCGTCGCGCGGCACAGGGCCGTATGGCTTTGTCCACGACAGGAGGCGCTGGAAGAACGGGAAGCGCCGGAACATGCCGCCCGGCAGCGGGTCGGCGGAGATGACGGCATGCTTGATGCCCAGGTGGCGCAGGTAGTAGCTGGCCTGTATCCCGCCCGGACCGCTGCCGACAACGACAACCGGATAGTCGCCCGGGGGGAAAGGCCGGTTCGCTAGCTCCGCCATCGGTTGGCGTTGCGAAGACGCATGGCCATTGCCTTGAGCATGCGCAACATGACCGGTGGGTAGTCGCGCAGGAAGCCCTCCAGCTCCGGGCCGCCAAGGTGCAGCACGCGCAATTGGCGCGTCGTCACGATGTCAGCGTTGGGTGGTTCGCCGAGCAGGATCGACATCTCCCCGAAGAAGTCACCCTTGCCCAGGCGGGCAATCTCGCTACCGTCGATGCGCACAGCGACCTCGCCATCGACGATCACGTAGAATCCTGTGCCCGTGAAGCCCTGGCGCAGGATTCGATGACCTGTCGGGTGCGATTCCTCAGTCATCTTGTGTGCGACAGCTTCGACCTGTGGTCGCGATAAGTCGGCGAAGAGCGCCAACCCGGAGAGCGTGTCGACCAGCTCCTGCTGGTTCATGGCCATTTTCTGATGACTCCTGCTGGCCGGTGGCTAGTGTCGGTGCTGCTCGCCCGTGGCGCGGATGCGCCCGACGAGACCCTTGATGAGGTTCAGCGAGAGCGCCGGATCTTTCTCAAGGAGCGCGAGCAGATCCCACGATGCCACGGCGAGGACCGTCGTCGGCTCGGCCGCCTGGACGCTGGCATTGCGCGGCTGCTGATCGATGACCGAGAGCTCACCGAAGAAATCGCCAGATCCGAGCTTCGCGAGCTCATCCTCTGAGCCACGTACAACGCGGACGGATCCGTCGACGATGACGTACAGGCCGGTCCCGACCTGTCCTTGGCGGACGATGAACTGACCCTCAGCGAACTGCTGCTCGCCGGCGACATTGGCCAGGCGATTGCGCGACTCTCCGCTGATACCGGCGAAGAGCGGCAGCTTGCTCAGCAATGTAGCTTTCTGCTCGGTCGACAGCGGCACGGCCGCACCATAGCGCACCGCTCAATCGCCGCGATGAGCGCCCGGGCGGATGCCGAACGAGCTGAATTCGCCGGTCGCCGGCGCCCGGTGGACTTCGACATTGGTCACGTGTGCGCCGGCTGGTCCATTGCGCAACTGGACCTCGAGCTGGTCGAGCGCGGAGGCTGAACCTTCGGCGACTACACGCACCGAGCCGTCGACCTCGTTCGAGGTCCAGCCGGTCAGACGGAGGTCCGACGCCCGACGAACCACGAACCAGCGGAAGCCCACGCCCTGCACGGTCCCGCGCACCGTCGCCTCGAAACGTTGAGGTTGTTCGCGCTCACTGGTCACGCCGCGATTTTTGCCCTCGGCCATTCGAGCAGCAGCGTGTCGAGCACGAGCTCAGGGTTCGCATAGGCGTCCAGGGCACGGCCGAGGTCGTCCAGGCGCTGCAGGAATGTCGTCATGTCCAGCGGATCAATATGCGCGCCCGTCTGAATCAGCTCATCGAGCAGCTCGTGCTGACGCAACTCGCGTTTGCCACCACGTGCCGCGACGGCCAGGTCGCGAGCGACGTCGCGCCAGACGTTGATGACCTGCGCCACGGCCGCTCGTCGCTCGGCCGGGCTGGCGCGGTGGGCCGAGCCTCGAGCCCGGGCGCGACCCTTGACGGGCCGCGCGTCAGCGGCGCCCTCGCCATCCGAAGTCAGAACGCCTCCCGTGGCCGCGGCGAGCACGCCGCCGTCCTCGATCAGCTCCTGCTGAGCGGCGAGTCGCCGACGCCGACCGGCGCTGATAAGTGCCAACAAGGTCCGAGCCAGTCGGCCCTGGGCAATGACAGCGTCCGCGTTAGCGGCCAGCGCCACGGCCGCACCGGGTCGGCCGCCGGTCAGCCTGGCCAGCGCTGCGCCTCGCGCGGCGTCTGCGACGCCGCGCTCGGCCAATATGCGCGACAGCTCGTCTGCGGGCACGGGACCCAATCGGACACGGGTGCAGCGACTCACGACAGTCGGCAGAAGCTTGGCCGCGTCGTCCGCGGCAAGAACGATCACAACGGCCGCGGGCGGCTCCTCGAGTGTCTTGAGCAGCGCGTTCTGCGCGTCGTCGTTCAGCCGATGGGCCTTCTCGATGACCGCGACCCTGAAACGGCCCTCGAGTGGCAGAAGGGCCA
>JBBQEC010000244.1:0-3790 GCA_038320305.1 Candidatus Limnocylindrales bacterium
GCGTTCGTATGTGCTTGATGGAATATCTTCATTCACTTTTCTTTCATCATCACCTACGGAATACTTCATAGATCTTTCGGACTACAAGGTATTAAAAAAGTAAGATAGGATACCAACTTTAAATGTTGATATCCGGGCCCGACGACGGGCGACCTGCGTGCTCCCAACGACGACCGACTGCGACGGGCGCTTGAGATCGCGGGCGACGCGAACCTGCGAGTGGCGTTTCACGCCGAGGACCGGACGATCATCGAAAGAGCCGGGGCCGCGTTGCGCGCCGGCGGCCGGAAGGACGCGCTGGCGCACCTGGAGTCACGTCCGGCCACGGCCGAAGTCGCGGCCATCGATCGTGCGGGCAGGTTGCTTCTCGAAACAGGCGCGCGCGGCCACATCCTGCATTTGTCGAGCGCCGCCGGTCTCACGGCCATCGAGCGATGGCGCGAGGCAGGCGTGGACCTGACGTGCGAGGCGACACCGCATCACCTTTTCCTTGAGGCCGATGTTTACGCCACGGCCGGTGGCGTGGCACGCGTCAATCCGCCGATTCGAGGTGGTGACGATGCTGCCGAATTGCGGGCGGCTTTGGCCGACGGCCGCATCGACATGGTCGCAACCGACCACGCCCCACATTTGGCCGCGGACAAGCTGCGCGACAACATCTGGGATGTGCCTTCGGGCTTCGCCGGCACGGAAACGATGCTGCCGTTGCTGTTGACGCGCGGCGTCACCAAAGGTTGGCTCTCGCTTGAGCGCCTCGTTCAGGTGACGTCGGAAGCTCCGGCTCGGGTCTGGGGACTGGCTCCTGCCAAGGGCACCCTGGACATAGGCGCTGATGCCGATTTGACGCTGATCGACCTGAGCAGACGTGGCGTGATAGCTGCGAATGAGCTCCACGGACTCAACAACCTGTCGCCGTTCGAGGGCCTCGCCACGCTCGGAGCACCCGTCGCGACCATCGTCCACGGCAAAGAAATGATGAATTCGATCAAGGCGCCGCCGGTAAGCCCGGTCCACGATTAGGCCATGGCCACGAACTCGGTCGACATCGATACCTTCGCCAGCTTCGTCGAGGCGGTCGCGCGCAACCTCGGCGACGGTGATGGCGCGGTGCGCTCAGAAGGGTTCGCGGCGCAGGCGTTCCTCTCCCGCTCGCATTTCGATCGCGTCATTCGGGCAACAGCAGGCGAGCCGCCACAAAGCTTCCAGCGACGTGTGCTGCTCGAACGAGCTGCATTCCAGCTGGCAACCACTTCGACGGGCATCCTCGAGATCGCGCTCGAGGCGGGTTACTCATCGCACGAGGCGTTCGTGCGCGCGTTCCGGCGCGCGTATGGCGTCAACCCGTCGGACTGGCGCGGTTCACCCAAGCAGATAAAGCTGCCGACTCCCAACGACGTTCACTTCCACCCACCCGGCGGCCTGCGGCTGCCGACCAAGACGGAGATCTCTTCAATGGACCTTCTCGTTCGCATGGTTGAACACCATGTCTGGCTCGTGGGCGAGCTAGTCGACCACTCTGCCAAGCTCGATAACGCCAAGCTCGATGAGCCGATCACGATTTCGGTCGAGGGCGTCGACGACGATCCCACGATCCGCTCGCTGCTGTCACGGCTGGTTGGCCAGATGGACATGTGGAATCGGGTCACGCATGACCAGCCTTATGACTGGGACGTGGAGAAGCACGAGTCGATCGCCGGCATGCGCTCGCGCCTGGCCACGGCTGGTGCGGAGTTTCTGGCCCAGACCCGGCGCGTCGTCGATGAAGGGCGCCTCGATGACACGTTCGTCGACGCCCACTGCACGCCGGTTGAGGTCTTCACTTACGGCGGGATGATTGCCCACGTCCTGACGTTCGCCGCGCACCGCCGCGTGCTGGTCCTTGGCGCCCTGGCTTCGGCCGGTATTACCGATCTGGGCTCGGGCGACCCCCGAAAGTGGGTTACCGAGGCCGCCTGACCTGTGTAGCGCCAACGAAAGCGGCGAGCTCGTCGATCGCGGCATCGACCGCGGCCCGGGCCGCTGCTTTCGGCTGTCCGTCTTCCCAGTGCATCCTGTTGACGACAAGGACGTTGGCCTTTCGATCGACCTCCGAGTCGAGCCTGCCCACGAGCTCGTTGTCGAAGACCACCGGCAAAGTGAAGTGCCCGAACTGGCGCTCTTCTTTGGGCACATACATCTCGAGCTTGAAATCGAAGCCGAACAGCTCCTTGGTCCGATCGCGGTCGTAGATCAGCGGATCGAACGGTGACAGCAAAGTCGTGCGCGACGAAAGGCTCGAGTCGGCAAGTGCGAGCGCTTCCGGTGCCGCCCACTGAGGTCGCTTGGTTGTCGCGCGGGGCAGGCTGACCGCAATGAGTCGGCCCTCCTCGACGAATCGGGCGATCGTCTTGGGTAACGTCGCCTTGGGCACCCAGTACGTCCGTGTCTTGATCTCGCGTAGGTCGGCAACGCCGAAACGGCGCATCGCAAGCTCAACGCGTCGAGCGCCGTATTCGTCGTCGCTCAGTGTGTCTGTTGTCGCATCGGCAGGGATGACTCGCTCCGGCAGATCCCAGAGGCGCTCCTGGCCCTCGCGACCGGACACCAGAACCTCGAGCGCCTTGGCCATGAATTCGAGCATCCGCGTCGTGTTCTTGCCGTGTGTCCAGCCGCTCGACTGCCAACCTTTGACGAGCATCGAATCGTCAATGTCGCGTGACTGGAGCGGCCCGCGGTCACGCAGCTGATCAAGGATCGAGTCGTGGAACTTCTTGTTCGTGGCGATCCAATCCTTGACGCCATCCCAGCGGTCGATCCACGGTCCGCTCTCGTAGCGCAGCTCGGGCAAGCGTTCGATGGGCACATAGAAGGCGTTGTGCTCCAGCAGCCGGCGCTCGCGCCACAGCACGCGATCCATCGCCTCGCGGTCGTAGGCGCCAAGGTGACTCCAGAGCACGAGCCAGTGCGTCTTCTCGACTGTTCGTGTCGGGTCGAGCTGGAGAGAGCCGAAGTGCCGGATGACGTTGAGGATCGCCTCGCCGTCGTCGGGTGGCCGTTGCCAGTCTTCGGCAAGCAGGCTCGACGCGACGGCAATCCGCCGCGCTCCCGCTGCGCTCATGGCAACGGGCTCGGTCACCCGGGCAGGTCCATGCCTTCGAGGGGAACGTCCCAATGCGCCTCGACCAGCTCGAAACGACGTTGTTCCTCGGCTGCGTGACGGTGGCGATCTGGGAAGAGCCGCTCAACAAAGTCCGCGTCGGTGTGTGTCTCGACCGCAAGCCAGTCGCGATATGTGATCGTCACGAGCACATCCCAATCGGCCCGGCCGTCACCGTGAAAGCGTGGCTCGAACAGCTTGACATCGAGCATCCGACCGTCACGCAGTCCTTCGCGCAGCAGCGGCCAGTGGTTGCGCTTGAACAGGTCGAGCCACTCGTCGTGGAAGCCCCACCGGACCTTGTAGAAGTACGCGACCGTGATCGGCTTGGGCATCGGCTCTGTTTGCATGGCACCAGTCACGCTACATGACTAGCCAGTCACACAGTGTGAATAGGGTGCCGAGCGCGTGTGCAGCCCCGGTCAGTCGCCGTCGTAACGCTTGAAGATGACGGCGCCGTTGTGGCCGCCCAGGCCGATGTTGTCGCTCATGGCATAGCGGATGGGCATGGAGCGCGACGAGCCACTGACCACGTTGAGGTTGATCTCCGGATCCTCGTCGCGGTAGTTCAATGTCGCCGGCGCGCACTGGTTGTAGACGCTTAGCACGGTGAACACGCCCTCGATCGCGCCCGCGGCGCCCATCAAGTGGCCC
>JBBQEC010000245.1:0-3774 GCA_038320305.1 Candidatus Limnocylindrales bacterium
GGTCGGCTGGCTGTTCTCCCAGATCGTCGAGCCGGTCGTCGAGTAGCGGCAATGAGCGATCGCCAGGTCGCCCTTGAGCGACTGGAGGCGGCGATCGTCGAGCACCTGGTCGACCAGGCCAAGGTCCTTGTAGACCATCACGCCGCGGCCGTCGCTCACACCGATGCCCGCCGATTCCTGGCCGCGGTGCTGCAGAGCGAAGAGAGCGAGTGCCGCCAATCCGGCCGCATCCTGGCCCGGGGCGTGGATGCCCACAACTCCGCACATGGCTAGGCCACCTTTCCGAGAACGCGCGGCAACGCCTGCGTCCATGCTCGGCGCAGGACATCCAGGGACATGTCGAGCTCGTCGGCAACGCCGGCGCCGCGCTCCTCGGCGGCGCCCGTCGCGCCCACGCCAACCAGCCGAATTCGCAGCCGGTCCCCACCCACGACGCCCAGACGCCGCGCCGCCACGCGGCGGCTCGAAGCCAAGCGGGCCAACGAGTTCCAGTTCCGCTCGTCGATCGTTACAATCGCCCGGCTGGGGCTTTCGCCGAAGAGCGATACCGCGGGCGCCATAGCCACCTGGAGCTGCAGCTCCGCGCCAAGCCCGGACCAGATTGCGCATTCGGCGATCGCGACCGCGAGGCCGCCCGAGCTGACATCCTGGGCCGACTTCAGGACTCGGTCCGCCGCGGCAACACGGAGCAGCTCGTGGAGTGCCGCTTCACGCGCAATGTCGAGCGATGGCGGACGGTCGTCTGGTGCCGCGCCGGCGAGGCGTTCATACGCCGAGCCGGCCATACCCGGCCCTGTCTCGCCGAGCAGGACGACGATGTCGCCTGACGTCGCGAATTGCGGCCGAACCAAGTCGTCCACATCATCGATAACGCCCACGATGCCGATCTGGGCAGTCGGTGCAATGCGGCCCAAAGGCGACTCGTTGTACAGGCTCACATTGCCGCCCGTGACCGGAATGCCCAGGGCCGCAGCTGTCTCCCCCAGGCCGCGGACCGACTCTGACAGCTGCCAGTACGCGTCGAGCTTGTTCGGATCGCCGAAGTTAAGACAGTTCGTCAGGCCGAGCGGGCGAGCACCGGTGACGCTGACGTTGCGGGCGCACTCGGCCACGGCCAGCGCCGCCGCCTGGGCCGGGTCATACAGCGCCACGAACGGCTGTGAATCTGTCGCAATCACGAGCGCGCGCTTCGTGCCCTTGATGCGCAGCACCGCTGCCGCGTGCTCGCAGCCTTCTATCGTGTCGGTGCCCACGGTCTGGTCGTACTGCGTCGTGACCCACGCGCGGCTGCCCAGGTTCGGGTGGCCCAGCAACGCTTCGAGGACGGCGCCGGGGTCCATGCCGCGCTCGGGCAGCCCATCGTGCGCGAGCGGCGTCTCGCCCGGCGCGGGCGCGAGCCGGCGACGAGTGGGTGGCGCCGCTTCGTGTAGCTGCTCGGGGACGTCGATCGCCAGCGCCCGCGCCGGGATCCGCGCCAGCTCCGTCTCGCCGTCAACCACGACCACGTCGCCGTCCGCCGTGATCTCACCGACGACCACGCCGCGCAAGCCCCAGTGGCTCACGACGCGCAGCACCTCGTCAACGTGCGCCGGTTCAACGATGGCGAGCATCCGCTCCTGCGACTCGCTGATCATGATCTCGAACGGCGCCATGTCCGCCTCGCGCAGCGGCACTGAGCGCAGGTCGAGCCGAATGCCCGTGCCACCGCGTGCCGCAACCTCCGACGTGGCGCACGTCAGTCCGGCGGCGCCAAGGTCTTGCATTCCTTCCACGAGACCACCCTCCACGAGTTCCAATGTGGCCTCGATGAGCAGCTTGCCGGCGAAAGGATCGCCGATCTGGACGCTCGGTCGCATAGCGGCCGAGCCATCGTCAAAGTTCGCGCTCGCCAGGACTGACGCGCCGCCAATGCCGTCGCGCCCAGTGTGCGAGCCGAACAGCACGGCCATCGAGCCCGGCGTTGGCGCGATCGCCCGCGAGATTCCTCCGACCGTCAGGATGCCGGCGCACATCACGTTGACCAAGGGGTTGCCCGTGTATGTCGGGTCGAAGGTGAGCTCTCCGCCGACAGTCGGTACGCCGACACAGTTCCCATAGCCTCCGACGCCGCGGACGACTCCGTCGACCAGCCTTCGGGTGCGGTGATCGTCCGGCCAGCCGAACTTGAGCGCATCGAGCAGCGCGACCGGCCGCGCACCCATGGCGACGATGTCGCGCAGGATGCCACCAACGCCAGTGGCCGCGCCCTGGTACGGCTCGACCGCACTCGGGTGATTGTGCGATTCGATCTTGAACGCGACCGCAAGGCCGTCGCCGATGGCGACCACGCCGGCATTCTCGCCGGGGCCGGCGAGCACGTCAGTGCCTGCGGTGGGCAGCGTCCGAAGCAGGCTCTTCGAGCTCTTGTACGAGCAGTGTTCGCTCCACATCACGCTGAACATGGCCAGCTCGAGATCGTTCGGCGCGCGACTCAATCGTTGGTGAATAGCGGTCAGCTCAGCGTCGGTCAGGCCCAGCCGACGATGTAGCGGCGTCTGCACGAGCGGTTCCTCAACCAGGGTCACGCCGCGACCTCGACGCGCGCCATGCTCTCCACGAGGGAGCGCATCAGGAGCATTCCGTCGTCGGAGCCCAGAACCGCGTCGCTCGCCCGCTCGGGGTGGGGCATCAGCCCGCATACCCGGCCGTTGGCGTCGATCACACCCGCGATGGCGCGTGCGGACCCGTTCGGATTGCCCTCCGGTGCCGTGTATCGGAAGACGACCTGCCCGGCGGCCTCGAGCCGATCCAGATCATCATCGGGCAGCCAGTAATTGCCCTCGCCGTGGGCGATCGGCATGCGCATCGTCATGCCCTCCGGCACACGCCATGTGAACGGCGTGTTGCGCCGCTCGACAGCGAGCGTGACCCAACGATGCTCGAAACGCAGAGTCGCATTGCGGCGCAGGACGCCGGGCAGCAAGCGTGCCTCGGTCAGGACCTGGAAGCCGTTACAGATGCCGAGTACCAGGCCGCCACGCTCAACGTGGGCACGGACCGCGCCCATGATCGGACTGAAGCGCGCAATGGCGCCGGCGCGCAGGTAGTCGCCGTGGGCAAAGCCGCCGGGCAGGATGACAGCGTCGGCGCCGTGCAGATCCGTCGTCTCGTGCCAGATGAGCGCAGCGTCGGCGCCGGCCAGCTGCGCGGCGTGCAGCGCGTCGCGGTCGCAGTTTGAGCCCGGGAACACGACAACGCCTACTTTCATGCTGCCTCGATCGTCCAGGACTCGATCAATGGGTTGGCGAGCATGTCCTTGGCGAGCGCATCCACGGCCGCCCGGGCGGATTCGGGCGAGTCGGCGTCGACGGTCAGCTCGACTCGGCGACCGACGCGAACGTGATGCACGTTGGCGGCGTGAAGCTGCGGTAATGCCGCCTCGACCGCCTTGCCGGCCGGGTCGAGGATGCCGCTGCGAGGCATGATCGAGACGCTGAAGCGAAACGCGGTCATGAGCCGATAACGTCCTCCGCCAGGTAGCGATCAAAGCTGCCGCCGCTGATGCGCTCGAAGGCCTCGACATAGCGCTGACGCGTGCCGGCCACGACCTCCGCCGGCAGCTCCGGTCCGGGGTACGTCTTGTCCCAGTCGAGGGTCTCGAGATAGTCGCGCACGTACTGCTTGTCGAAGGAGTCCTGGGCGCGGCCGGGCTCGTACGTCGATGCATCCCAGAAGCGCGACGAGTCGGGCGTGAGAACCTCGTCGATCAGGACCATCGGCCCATCGTCGACGATG